>JBLYYR010000050.1:0-5885 GCA_048550195.1 Arenicellales bacterium | reverse complement strand
CGATTGGTAGCTGCGATGACACGAACGTCTACCTGTTTATATTTTGTGCCACCTACTGTTCGGTAAGATCCAGTTTCAAGAAACCGTAGCAATCGGGTCTGCAGGGGGAGCGGCAGCTCAGATATTTCATCAATAAAGAGTGTGCCTTCATGAGCGGATTCAATGAGGCCGATTTTTTTATCTGTTGCACCGGTAAAGGCGCCTTTCTCATGCCCGAACAACTCACTTTCTATAAGCTGTTCGCCAAGTATTGAGCAATCCACGACGATAAAAGGGCCTTTATGGCAATTTGAGTAGTGATGAAGGTATTCGGATACCTTTTCCTTGCCGGATCCACTCTCGCCCGTCAATAGAACCGAGGTGCGCGTTGGTGCGACTCTCTGCAACAGGCTAATTAACCTCATCATGGCGTTTGAACGACCAATCAGCATGTGATCGGGATTTTCGACTTCATCCAGACAAATCATTGACTCAGCCATGTATTGAACCTTGCCATCCTCACCCAGTATAGGCTGAGCACGCAGCTGTACATGTTCTTTTTTGCCATCCTTATCGTGGTGGATATGAATTACCTCTGTCGGGCGCCCGTGTTCAAAAACGCTCATCAATGGGCAATGTTCGCCGTTTTCATGACAGGGGACCCTGGAATGATGAGAAACGTGATAACAGGTGTCACCAATAATCTCAGCGTTTGAATGTGCGTGCTTGTCGCGGTATTGCCTGTTTGCGGCGACGATTTGATAGTCCTTGTTGATGACGACAAAGGGCTCTGGAATTAGGTCAATTATGTCTTTGCAATGAGGTGCATCAAATGCCTTTTTGTCCATTTTCCGGGTGCTCCTTCGTATTCCTGGCTATTTCTGCTGACAGTTTGTCAAGTTGCATGGCATAGTATGTCATGCTTGTGTCATGAGTGGCAGACTTTTTGTTATGGGGTAGCAGATCGATTAACTGGTCTTCTTCCGGCTAAGCGAGTGAGTAGGCCAAATATTACAAATAAATCTCATTTAATGGCTGTTGGCACATTACATGCATTAACCAGAAAAGGCTTACACATTTTTCACGCATGGCTCATTTTGGAGATAGAAATGAAACCTTTTGTAGCGATATTTACATTATTAACTCTATTTGGATGCCAGATCGTATTTGCTGATGAAGAGAAAAAGACAGCCACTGAAACTGCTGCAAGTAGTACGCAGGAAAAGGCTGCTGATAAAAAGACTATTGATAAAAAGGATGCTGATAAAGAGGGCGCTGACAAGAAGGCTGCGGAAGAAGAGCCTGATTGCGACTAAAACTGTAATTATTTTAAGGGCACCTCTATTTATTCATGAATATTCATCTAACATCCAAAATCGCCCATCGCTGCGATAAAAATCTTCGCAATAGCCAGGCTATTACGTGCGATCTTTGCCTTGATATGATCACAATTGATGCAATCTGATCTATCCATAATAAATAGAGGCGCCCTTAAACCACCAATTTACAATCCCAAACCCCCGGAGGGGAAATGATAAATTTAAAAATGACTTTAACAGGTAGTGTTATGGCTGTTGCCCTGGCTGTGTCAGGTGTAGCCTTTGCAGGAAAGCCGGTAGGAATCACCAGGGATATTATGTCGGTACCGACAAATCACCTCGGTAAAACTGTCGATATTAAACGTGGCCAGGACAATGCTGCAAAGATTAGCAAGTACTATGAGAAAACCTCGCGTCCTTGTCCTCCTTTCTGTGTGCTGCCAATTTCACTGGATCCAAAAGTTAAAACAATTGGAGAACTGGAGCTGTTGCAACACGTAAAGGCAGGGGATGCGTTGCTGGTTGATTCACGCACACCAGACTGGATCAATGGCAAAAGCGGCACTATCCCGGGTGCAGTAAATATCCCATGGAAACAGATCAACATAGGTAAAGGTGGTGCGGATGACATCACTATGGGTGAGCACCTTGAGTATCTTGGTGGCAAGCAGAAAGAAGATGACAGCTGGGATTTTAGTGCTGCGCACCGTGTAATTTTCTTCTGTAATGGCTACTGGTGCGGACAGTCCCCTGCGAACATTAAAACCTTGCTCAGCCTGGGTTATCCGGGTGAAAAAATCTTCTGGTATCGCGGTGGTATGCAGGCCTGGAGCAGCCTGGGGTTCAACACAGTAGAGGGCAGTAATACTAAAGAAAGCTATATGAAAAATAATCTTAAGTAAAAATTTTCCAGGTTGTTGCAATTTCCTTTTGACGCCCACCCGGGCGTTTTTTTTGCCCACGATTTAGCACGATTTTGACTACTAGTCACATGGCGGATTGTAAGAAAATATATAAATTAATATAAACAGAGAGTTAGAATAATATCGAATGTGCGAATTGATGGTTTGAAGTCATTTATTTTCATGTTAGAATCCATTCATCCTATGCGCATGCAATCATATTGATTCTACGCAAATGGTTGTTATTTCTATATGATGCCTGTTGTATGTGAGATGTATCAGGAAGTTGGTTGCCTGTACTTATTTGTAAGCATAAATTGGTGGTAGTACCTGGATTGGTTATGTCCTAACATAAGGAAAATGGTGTTTTTTCAATTTATACTAAAATCGTCATTTTCAATATTCTTTCATTTTCTATAATTAAGGGAAGCAGATGAAACATTCAAAAAAAATATTAGCAGCAGCACTAGGTCTTCTGGTTGCCAGCACTATGCCTGCACTTGCTGGCGAGAAAAAAGTCAACAAATATGTAAGAAGCTCTGATGGCACTCTGGTTAGAGACAGTGAAGGGAATTGTGTACGGTCTTCTGATAAAACAACAGAACTTCTTGAAGAATGTGGCTATGAAGCAAAGGTTGTTGTCAAGAAAGAGCCTGAGGCGGTTGAAGTAGCGGTTATTGAAGAAGGCACCGTTCTGGCACATGTCGTCATTGACAACATTCAGTTCGAATTTGATAGTGCTGTACTGACAGCTAACGATAAAGTGATACTTGATAATGCCTATGAATCTTTGGGCCCCTGGAAAGAACTTCTGCAGAAAGAACTCAGCCACATTGAAATTACGGGCTACACGGATACATCTGGTCCTGAAGCCTATAACCTGCAATTGTCTGAGCGTCGTGCGAATGCTGTCGCTGATTACATGGCCAGTAAAGGTACAGATCGCAGTCGCATGATTGTTAAAGGCATGGGTGAAGCGAATCCTGTCGCTGATAACGCTACGCGCGCAGGCCGTATCAAAAACCGTCGTGTAGAACTCGATGTGATTAAAGACTAAGTCTTTTATCCAGTTCTGATAAAAACGGCCCGTGCGTACGGGCCGTTTTTTTTGCCTGGTGTTTTGTTGTCCTGTGTATTATTTTAGGCCCAATTTGTGAGGTGGATTCGAATGTTTAAGCGAAGTGCGCTGAGAGTTTTCAGCATTTCCTTTTTCTGTCAGGACGTGCGTAATCAGCTGTCTGATGGGGGGGAAGTTATTCGCAAGCCGTAGGGCAATGCTTCGAATTGCCCTGGCCGGCGGCGTATCATTAGTGAATAAAGTCACAATGCCGTTTGTGCCATGATACATAGGGCGGCTGATTTTCATATGTTTGCTTTCATATCTCTTCAGCACTTCCAGTGAAGCGAAGTCCCTGTTTTTTGAAATAGCTGATTTGATTTCTGTGGACAGGGTATTCTGACCCCGTAGCCCAAGATTAAACCCATGAGCTGTGACAGGGTGCATACCGACAGCGGCATCTCCAATCAGGGCAAATCGATTGACAACAAATTTATCGGCATGGACGGCGACTAACGGATAAGGGTGATGCCTGCCAAGTAGCTTCATGGTTCCCAGACGATTAGCAAAGCGTTGCTGAATGTCCCGGTTAAAGGCTTCTTCATCCATGTTGACGATGTTGTCAGCCTGTTCAGTAGAGACAGTAATTACGATAGAGGATGTGTTTCCTGCAAGAGGCAGTACCGCCAGTGTCCTGCCATTATGGAAGCACTCTGTCGCTACATCGTGATGTGGCTTTTCGTGCTGCATACGGCAAACGATTGCGACGCGTGAAAAATCACGCATTTTGGCAGGAATACCCATTTTTCGACGGGTTTCGGAAAAACGGCTGTCTGCGGAGACAATCAACTGGCTCTTTCTCTGTTCCCCATTGGAAAAAGTTACGATTGCACCCTGTTTACCTGTGCTGACACTTTCAACAGAAACACCGGTTAACAGTTCTACATTTCCCTGCAGGCTAACGACATCAAATAATGATTTGCGGATGATGTGATTGGATACCATATAACCCAGAGCTTCATCACTCTTTCTGCCGGTATCAAAATTGAGGCTGTAGCTTGAGGTTCCATTTAACACGCTGGCTTTTTTGATTGGAGTTATCTCCGCAACCGGAATGTAAGCCCAGGCGCCAAGGTTCCGCATTATTTTTTCCGAGAGATGAGTGAGTGCGATTTCACGACCATCCGGTTCAGGCTCACGTATGTTTGCTAATGATGATTTTTCAACAAGAAGAATGTTGAGCTTTGTGTCAGCAAAAGAGCGCGCAAAGCTCAAACCTGCAGGCCCTGCACCTATAATTATTATGTCGTGTTCCATGACAGATTCTCTTTGTTTTGAATGAAATTGAATACTATATCGTTGGCAAGGCCTGGAATAATTGATCTGAATCAAGGATCTGGCTAATACTGGTGAGGAATATTACTGTATCAGGATTTTGACTGGATATAATTAATAGGTGCCTTGTTTAATTCTGGGTACATCAGGTTGCTATTTCAAATCAGTTGCATGGGGAAATTGTGGGTAGACCCGTCTAGTTGGTGAAATCAAACTGCTTCGAATAAGATTACGTTTCAGCAAACAGTGGCAGGTGCTCTCTGCGGTACAAATCAATATACAATCAGCTGCTTGGGTGCATCCTAACTCGCAATACTCTGATCATTTGGAGCCAGCATTAGAATTAATGCCTGCGCGTGTTCTGCAGCTTTTCTACCGAGGTCGGTTAAATAACCACCATCGGATTGTGTAATCAGACCTTTTTCAAATAAACGGTTTACAGCTTCTATATGTTCTCTGTTTGCACTTGAGTGTACTTTTATGCCTTGCTGGGTCGTAGCAAGATTGAAGCGAATGAGAATATCGATTTCAGCGATTTGCTCTTTTGAGTAGTTCATAGTTTCACCTTTTCGCCATGAGTCATATGTATGGTGGGAGCCGTATGATATTACATGATATTTGCAATTGATGCTGTCCGGATAAATATTTTTTCGCATACAGGGTTTTCATGCCCTGCCGGTGGGCTTCGAGTAAGGCATTTATCAATTCAGGATGCTGCTGCAACTCATTGATAGATAGGTGTTTATTGGCTATCTTCTGGTATATTTTCAGTTGTTTATTTTCACGCCATGAATTTCCAAATGCCGCCTCATCCAGTACACCTTCTATAGTGTGTTCAGCCGCCAGGCCTTTAGTGTTGCTGTAGCGGAAATTCTCTGCCTGCATCATTTCGTATTTTTAGGAATATAGATCCAGGTTGACAGATCTGGCGAGCTGGGTGTAAACCTGGGCAGCTTCCCGTTGGAATGCATATGTTGATCCAGATTCAGCTCGATGCTAGCGGTGATTTTTTCTCCTTTAAAAAAGAATCCAACAGTTGCTAAGATGTGATTTGCCATTTTTACTGGACAACCGGAGATATAAGTAATGTTTGAAGTTTATTTCGTCATGGGCTAATTATCATCTACCATTGGCCCGTCTGTACATATCTCATTATGACTCAGATTTAAGGGCATCTCAATTAATCAATGAATATACATCTCACAAGCAAAATCGTCCATCTCGGCGTTAAGAACCTCGCTCGCTATTACGTGCGACTCTTGCCTTGATATGGACACAATATGCAATCTTATT
>JBLYYR010000049.1:0-7214 GCA_048550195.1 Arenicellales bacterium | reverse complement strand
TTTATTAAATACATTTTTCATACATTTAAGTAACCTCTGACAAATTATGACATATCTCAGGCTTACAGGCTTACCCACAATCACAGCGATACTTTGAAAGCATGCCCTGGCCTGGTGAAAAGTATCAACGCAGGGGCCAGGTAATTTACACTTTTCTTTAGTTTTCTGCTGTAAAATAGAGCCATGCTGAATGAAACCAACTGGCTTATCGGCCTTCATATCCCCGCCGGTCTGTTACCAGTCCCTTTGATGTGGCTGGCAAATATAATGATGCTGGCACTGGTCATTCTTGCAATAAAAAACTTCTCGTTTAAAGCACTGCTGGATAACAGACCCAGTCAGCATGTATATTTTGGCGCCATGGTGGCCCTGTTGCTTTTGTGGAAGATCAAGGCAGGTATTTCTCCAGGTCTGGGTTTTCACCATCTTGGGGCGACAATGTTTACCCTGATGTTCGGCTGGCCACTCGCCCTGTTGGGTTTGAGCACGATTATGATTGCCAGTGTACTGCTACAACACAACGAAGTACTCAGCCTGGGTGTAAATGGTCTACTCAGTATCGCTATCCCTGTATTTGTCAGTTACGGTATCCTACGCCTGTCACAGAAACGATTACCGGATAACTTCTTTATCTATATTTTTATCGCTGCCTATCTCGGCGCAGGTATTGCGGTCGCCGCAAGCCGCCTGTCCGCTATTGCCTTGTTAAGTCTGTTACAGGTATACCCGGATAGCAAACTGTTCGCTGAGTCACTGCTCTATGTGCCACTGTTTATGTTTCCAGAAGCCTTTGTCACCGGCATGCTGACTACTGCATTCGTGGTATACAAACCCGACTGGATGATGACCTTTGATGATGAACGCTATATTATTGGTAAGTGATTAAATGAAACCAGTGAAAAACCTGGGTTAAGTCTAGATGCAAACTAATACGGTGCACACAAACATGGTTAAGCAACCCGTATTGTATTCTGACCCCTGAAACCTAACCATGAGGAAATAAGAATGACACAGTTCGTGTTTGTTTATCTGGGTGGTAATCAGCCATCCAGTCCAGAGGAAGCTAAGAAGCATTTTACGAAATATATGGAGTGGATGTCTTCACTCGGTGACTCGGTTATCAGTCCTACAATCCCACTAAAAAACACAAGTACAGTAAGCCCTGATGGGACTGTACGAGAGGGTGGAAGTAGTGCGATGTCTGGCTTCACGATTATTAAGGCAGACTCGATGGCGGCTGCGATATCGATTGCACAGGCTTGTCCTTTTCTTGAAATTGGCGGTTCACTTGAGGTATCTGAGTTGATGCAGATGCCTGATCAGTAATGGAGCCAGGCCCGATGAATAAAAAAATGCACTATGAAAAGTTCTAAGGTCTCTTGTTGAACTGCCGCCTGGTCTTCAGAAGACAGATTCTGTAACTAGCCAGACGGCTATACCAGGTGCTCAGTATTTTACTGTTATTTCATAAACTGCATGTTAAAGCCGATAAACACCTGCCATTCTGGCCATCCGGGGCCTTTGTCAGCGACTGACCATTGGGGTTCAACAAAGGCGTTGTACACCGTCTTACCCTTTTTAAACACCTTGCCGTAGCCAATGCCTAGAGGTACAGAATAATTGTCGGTTTCGAAATCGTAAACCCAGATTCCTGTAGTGCGCAAATAACTGCCCTTGCCAAGTTGATACATACCAAAAGGCTGGAAGGCGCCAGAATTAACATCAGCCCGATCATCTTCGCCGGCAAAGCTGGCCGCCCAGGTCAACAGATAGCCATACTGGAACTTTTTTGACCTCGCATCGAACAGGACATTGGCAAACCCTGCTGACCACTTTCCACTACCAAGACCATCCTGGCTGGCTGTGGGTGCGTTAATTTGCGGTCCAAAACCGAAGCTGATTGCTGGGTTGCCCACATCGAACAGATACGCGGTGAACACGTTCAGGTCGCCCAGGCCTGTTTCCTTATCTACATCAGGTAAGCCTGGGAATGAGTTGATTGGCAACGAAGCACGCATTAACCAGTCCCCGCCAAGTTTAAAGGGCCTGGCATAGCGTAACCAGAACTGGTTTGCTGAATCACCCGATCCAGTCTGTTCACCGATGTAGTAGTTGTGCAGATTGAAGGCTGTCGTATTAGCTAATGGATTATTAGCCTGGGCAGCAATATCGGCTTTACTCTGTGCAAAGGCCTGACCACTGAACATGGAGATTAGACAAATAGCTAAGGCATTAAATTTTGATCTTGTGTTCATCTTTATTGTATTACTCAACATGTAAATAGGATTATTACTTTTCAAAATCAGCAATGTAAGCAGACCATTCACTGCACCGGTGCGGTCAAACGGGCTAAGCGTGTGCTCAATTTGAACCAGAACGAGCGGTCATTGACATCACTCTGTGTCATCTCTCGTGCATGAGCAAAATCATCTTCAAGCATTTGTTCAACCTCTGAGACAAATTCGGCATCTGCAACAGCCACCGTGATCTCGAAGTTAAGCCGGAATGAACGGTTGTCGAAATTGGCCGTACCAATGGTGGCTACCCTGTCATCTATCAGCATAACTTTTTGATGCAGAAAACCGTCTGTGTAGCGGAAGAATCGTACACCGGTACGACTCGCCTCTTCAAAGAAAGAAAATGCAGCCAGGTACACCAGTAAATGATCTGCCTTTTCTGGAATTAGAATACGTACATCAACACCGCGTAGCCCCGCGAGCTGCAAAGCACCCAGTATGGCATCATCGGGAACAAAGTATGGGCTGGCGATCCAGAGCCGCTCATTTGCCGAATTAATTGCATGATGGAACATCAGCGTCGCCGTTTCCAGAGGATCCGCTGGTCCCGAAGGTACAACAAGGACTTTTACATCGCCATCTGCAGCAGGTTTTGGCGTCCACGGGGATTTCAGGATGTATGTATCTGTTGCCCAGTGCCAGTCCTCCACAAATGAGACCTGTGCTGCAAGCACGGCTGGCCCGGTTATTTTCATATGTGTATCACGCCAGCGCCCAAACTCGGGGTCTCTACCGAGGTACTCGTCACCTACATTGTGGCCGCCGATCCACGCCTCCTTGCCATCAACGATAACCACCTTGCGATGATTACGGAAATTGATCTGAAATCGATTTCGAAACCCTTTCTGTGTATGGAAATCGTAGACTTCAACACCAGCCATACGTAACTCGTTCTTGTACGTCTCTGGAAGATCGTGACTGCCGATCTCATCGTACAGGAAGTAAACCTTAACCCCCTCCTTCGCCCTGGCAACCAGGTGATCCTTGAGCAGGCGACCGATCTCATCATCTTTGATGATGAAGAACTGAAACAGGACATACTCTTTTGCTGCATCGATGCCCTGCAAAATACTGTCGAAGGTCTGCTGGCCATCGACAAGAAGCTCGACACTGTTACCGCCCAGGTACGGCAGATCCGCCAACTTCTCAGATGCCATTCTCACGGAGGATAATTCTGACTCTGGTATTTGATAAGGCTTCAGCTTAGCTAGCAGGCGCTCCAGCTTCTTCCTGGTGTTGACGTCATCCGTTCGCCGGGCTGTAACGTATCCCTGGAACTTGCTGCGCCCCAGAAACCAGTAGGCAGGTACCGCGGCATAGGGGAAGGTATTAAGTGAAATCAGCCAGGCAATAGCCCCCTGAGAGGTACGCGCTGTCATTACAGCGTTAATTGAAGATATGAATCCCAATACATGAAAAATAATGACTATCGTGAGCCACATCTTCTTTCTCCTCTTTCTGTCGCCTTACTTCGATCCTGTAACTGCCTGCCTGTTATTCCCGAGGTTATGTCTTTGCCGCGTTCCTTACCGCCATGCCAAACATGAGCAAGGTCAAACCGCTGAAAAGCAACCTGATACCAATGAGAATTCCAATAGCCAGTGCACCGGAGAGCGGTGTCTGTGCCCAGAACATAACACCAAGTACAATCGAAAGGATGCCGCTAAATAGCGCCCACCCCCATCCATCGGCTGGCCGGATCTGGAAAGACATCATGACCTCTAAAATACCTGAAACAATCAGGTAGGCCGCCAGGATAAATGTCAGTGCCCCGAGGGCAACGTTCGGATTACTGACCATGTAGCCACCGATAATGACCGTCAGAACAGCAAACAGAATAGAGAAAATACCACTACTCGTTTTGAAGGCGAATATCAACTGACCTATACCAGCGATAACCAGCATGACGCCAACTATCATCGCTACAGAAGTACCCACCACTATTGGTGAAGCCATTACTATTATCCCGATTAGCATGACAATTATACCCAGAGCAATAGTGAGTCCGGCGTTCTTTTTAACCGCATCTATAAATGGTGTTTCTAAATGTTGATTTGCCTGTGACATGATGTTTCTCCTTCTTCAGTATTATTATAAAAAACTTCTATCTGTGTAGTTATAGCCAACTTAATTAATACAGAGCGCCATTTATCATCATGACTAACTCCAGACCGGGAACGGCATAAACGACATTACTCGTTGCACCACCCAGAATGCTGCCACGCTTCCTATAGCATATGGCAGTGCCTGTTGAATCCCTTGTGGTGCCAAGATATGTAAGCGCTTCAATAATGAAAAAATACTCAGAACGACCGCTATGAATATCAATTGCCCGGTTTCCACGCCGACATTAAACATCAGCAGGGCAAGTGGTATCTCCTGCTGTGGCAGACCGATCTCTGACAGTGCGCCGGCAAAGCCAAGGCCATGAAACAGGCCGAATAGAAACGCAACTATCCAGGGGTATTGCTCAGTTATGCCGGGTTTGCCCTGCCTGCTGTGTATTATCTCCACGGCCAGGAACAGGATACTCAACGCAATAATAGCTTCGGTGGGAGCCGGGGGTACATGGATGACGCCAAGGGTTGCCAGCGCCAGAGTGATACTGTGCGCTACGGTAAAAGCTGTGACCGCTTTCACCAGTGGTTTTAAACCGGTCACAATCAGCATCAGCGCCAGTACAAACAACAGGTGATCGACGCCTTCAAGAATGTGAATGGTGCCGAGACGCCAGTAGTCAGCGGCAACCTCGAGCTTTGACGCTTCCAGAGGTATGGTAAATGTCGGTGAAGCCGGCCGCAGGATAGCCGAATGCGAGCTGCCGTCCTGCAACTGGATAAGCAGCAGCACATCAGTCTGCTCGGCCGGCAGGCCATCGATGGCTATCACCTGGCCAGTCAATGACTCAGTACTGTTCTTGTACGTCGCATGCTCGATCCGGGCACCGGGAATGTCCTGAACGGTTGGCGAACCCACTATTGTCAGACTGGACGGCAGTTGGGGTGTAATAGCCAGCACCCGATCGCCACGCGTAGGCACCTTCCAGGTAACGTTAAACAGGCCGGTATTTTGTTCCTTGATATCCAGCAGTGCGGGACGGATCTCATCGGCTTTGGCAGGCGTAATCGCGAATAAGCCCGCCAGAATAATGGCTATGAAAAGCCATTGCAGGAACGGCGCCTCGCCGTGATTCGCGCCGGGGGCGGCGCTTCTACCATAATCGTCAGCGTGACCTTTCAGGGTCATTTCTCCTGCCCCTGCAAGGCGGCAGACTTCTCTTTCTGCTCAGGCTCTTCAATGACGACGGTGTATTGATCTCGAAGATTGGCGTAGAACCTCTCGTTAAGTTCCTCGCCCTTTTCTGTCTTCCAGTCCGCCGCCACCCGTTCGCGCAGTTCGTCAAAAACTGGAGCAGGTGGTTCAGTGATGCTGCTCACATACACCAGGTGTACCCCGTAACCGGACAGGATTGGCCCATGCCATTGCCCGGGTGATAGCTTGACCAGGGATTCGGTAAAGCCCCTGCCGAACTGCTTCTGAATGTCGACCTGATCCTTTTCCGGATAATAATTCTGTAACATAAAGTCATCACCCAGCGCACTGGGGTCATTTATATCATTTCCCTTTTCGATCAGGGTCGCCATGATATTATTTGCATCATCCAGTGTCGCATCCCCGCGCTTGTCGGGGTCGATAAAGACCTGGGTGAAGGTATAGCGCATCGGCTTCTGGTAGCGAGCCTGATGCGAATCGAAATAAGTCAGCAACTCTTCTTCGGAGGGTGGTGTTAATGACACCAGATCCCTGGCGAGGAATTCCAGTTTCTGTGCCAGGCGGCGACGAATAATCTGATCGTGTTTGTTCAGCCCCATGGTCAGTGCTTCACGATACAGCACTGTCTCCTTGATGTATTGCTGTATCAGATTCTCAAACTCATTTGCAGTCGGTGGCCGGTTCCAGCGCTTTTCCCACGCGGATTTCATCCACTCGATTTCGCCTGTTGTTACGACGATGGTCTTGTCCGTTTCACTCTCTATTTGGTCGGCGAACAGGCCGTACAGCAGGTAAATAAACGCGCCGATTAATATGAATTGTACTAGCGGTTCACGCAATAGCTTCACTTCTGGTAAATCCTCTGTTTATGCAATGAAAATATTTTTGAATATACCCGCTATAACACCCCTTGAGTATTACATTGAGGTCACGAGCACCTAAGCGCGGTTATCCTACAGGATATACTGGGTTCAGGTCATTGCGAGATTGCTTCGTTCCTCGCAATGACCAATCCATAAACTGTCACGGCAGGAACGGCTGCAGACCGAAATAATGACTAGGTCTCTTCACCAGGTTTTCTTCCGGTGTATACCAGATAGGTGAAGACCAGGCGCGTTCCTGGATGGTTGGTGCTACATCCGCAGGTGGATCTATACCCAGCGCTTTGGCATCGTAGGTTGTCCAGCGCGGCGTAGGGATTTCGATGACGCGCGCGTAATATACAGCGTGATGTTCCGGTTTAAAGTCCGGGTCCTTCCAGATCGCACTCAACTGAGTATCACCAATGTCATTGGTGTAACTTGCCTGCTTGATATCAACCGAATTACCGACTGCCGGGACTTTACCGTCCGTACCCACCTTACGCTTGTCAGCATCGGACCAGACCACGTCATAGACTTTCTCGAAGGCATATCCCCGTTCGAACCAGCCCTTGACGATCTGTACCCGGTCAAGGTTGCCGCTTTCAGGATCTTTCATCGCCCAGACAGCAAAAGTGGGGGCTTCACTGGCTTTCTTGGGCAGGTCTCCGCCCATAGCTACACCGCCCTTATAAGCTTTCTCTACAAAACTCTTGTCTTTATCCAGGTTCTCAGGGTATGACCAGCCACCGAAGAAGCGCAGGCGTATAAAGGTACCCGAGGT
>JBLYYR010000048.1:0-11656 GCA_048550195.1 Arenicellales bacterium | reverse complement strand
GCTGATTAACTGTTGGCATTCAATATTCTCCAGCCCAAAACAAGACACAGGCCGGTGAAAAATCTCCGGCCTGCGAAAAGAGGGGGAATTCTAGGGACATCGGCCCCTGCTGTCAAGACAGAATCACTACAATTCCGATACAAATCTCATCATGCTGAGATAGCTGCCTCGTCCCCTTCGGAAACTTCCGTTTCAGTGGTCTTTGCACTGTTTACAAACTCTTCCAGTGCCAGCTTCTCATCCTTTTCGCGTTCTTTGCGACGGTGACGCTCCTGGTGGTAAGCCAGGCCCGTTCCAGCAGGAATCAGGCGCCCAACGATGACATTCTCTTTTAAGCCTCGCAGGGAGTCCGTTTTGCCTATTATCGACGCTTCGGTCAGTACACGCGTTGTTTCCTGGAAGGATGCCGCTGAGATAAAGGATTCGGTCAACAGCGATGCCTTGGTGATACCCAGCAGGTTACGTTCTGCTATGGCTTCCTTCTTGCCAGCCGCCAGCATTCTGTCATTTTCTTCCAGCAAGGCTGTGCGTTCCAGCTGTTCACCCGGTAACAGCAGGGTGTCACCCGGATCAATAATAGTAACTTTGCGCAGCATCTGGCGAACAATGACTTCAATATGCTTATCATCGATCTTTACACCCTGCAGCCGGTACACATCCTGTACTTCAGCAACAATGTACTCGAGCAGTTCCGGCACTCCTTTCAAACGCAGGATATCTGCCGCAACGGGTGGACCGTCTACCAGAATATCGCCTTTGATGACCGATTCGCCTTCAACCACGGACAGCTGACGCTCCTTGGCGATCAGGAACTCATGGTTCTCACCTTCACTATCGGTAATTACCAGACGCTGCTTTCCCTTGGTTTCCTTACCGAAGGAGATAACGCCACCGACTTCAGCCAGAATACCCGGTTCTTTAGGCTTACGTGCTTCAAATAGCTCAGCCACACGCGGCAGACCACCAGTAATATCACGGGTAGTTGACCCTTCGCGTGGATTTTTCGCCATTATATCACCGACTTTTACGTCTTTGCCGTCATCAACCATCAAAATGGCGTTACCGGGCAAGAAGTATTTAGCAGGTATTTCTGTACCCGGGAAGTTAATCGGTTCACCTTTCTTGTCCACTAGCATAATTGCAGGCTTCATATCAGCGGCCGCAGCAGATCGCTGTGTCAAATCTGTGATTACATAACGCGTGAGGCCTGTAATATCATCAGACTGCTTCTTGAAGGTGACATCTTCCATCATATCGATAAAGCTGATTTTACCTGCCGCTTCAGAAACAATCGGATGTGTATGCGGATCCCATTCAGCAATAACATCACCGGAAGCAATTTTCTGACCGTCCTTGATAGTCAATTCAGCGCCATAAGGAATTTTGTGCTTTTCACGGTTCGCACCACGCTTGTCCTGCACGATCAATTCACCCGAACGGGAAATGGTAACCAGGTTTCCTTTGGAATTTTTAACGGATTTAATATTATGCAGGTGAATAGTACCGCTGTTCTTCACTTCAACATTGCTCACTGCAGCAGAACCAGTCGCGGCACCACCAATGTGGAAGGTACGCATCGTCAGCTGTGTACCCGGCTCACCGATAGATTGCGCGGCGATGACACCGACGGCCTCACCGGCAGTCACCAGATGACCACGTCCAAGGTCACGACCGTAGCAGGTGGCACAAATTCCATAACGGGTTTCACAGGTTACCGGTGAACGCACCAGTACTTCATTTATGGAGAATTCATCTAGCTGCGCAATGTCTTTTTCATCCAGCATTTTGCCTTTTTTAATCAGGTTGCCTCTTCCTTCAGGATTAGGAATGTCTTTTACTACGACTCGACCCAGCACAAGATCAGACAATGGCACCACAACTTCGCCACCTTCTACCAGAGTTTCTTTAATTACACCCTGAGTGGTGCCGCAGTCATCTTCAACCACGACCAGATCCTGGCAGACATCTACCAGACGGCGTGTCAGATAACCTGAATTAGCGGTTTTGAGAGCAGTATCGGCAAGACCTTTACGTGCTCCGTGAGTAGAAATAAAGTACTGCAGTACATTTAGCCCTTCACGGAAGTTTGCCGTAATCGGCGTCTCAATAATGGAACCATCCGGCTTGGCCATCAGGCCGCGCATACCGGACAATTGTCTAATCTGTGCATGTGAACCACGCGCACCGGAATCGGCCATCATATAGATAGAGTTAAATGACTCCTGTTCCACAGTTTCACCTGCTTCATTGGAGAATGAATCCGTACCCAGCTGATCCATCATTTCATTAGCAACTTTTTCACTGGTGTGTGTCCAGATATCAACAACCTTGTTATATCGCTCGCCATTCGTCACCAGGCCGTCATTAAACTGCTGCTGGATGCTGAGAACTTCACTTTCTGCATCACCGAGAATATCTGCCTTGTTGGCAGGTACCACCATGTCATCGATGCCAATGGATATGCCTGATTTGGCCGCCATTTTGAAACCGGTGTACATCAGTTTATCGGCAAAGATAACCGTATCTTTCAGGCCTGCCATACGATAGCTCTGGTTAATCACCTCGGAGATCGCTTTTTTCTTCATTACTTTATTAATCGCAGAAAACGGCAGCGCAGAAGGTAAAATTTCAGACAGGACGGCACGGCCTACAGTCGTATCGTAGATGGTTGTTGTTGTGCTTTCTTTACCCTTGTCATTGGTGACTGTTTCAGTAATGCGGATTTTTGCCGAGGCGTGCAGATCAACGGCACCAGAATCGTAGGCCAGCTGGGCTTCCTTCACATTCGCGAAGATACTACCGTTGCCTTTGGCTTTAAGGTTTTCGCGGGTCATAAAATACAGACCCAGTACAATATCCTGTGACGGCACAATAATCGGTTCACCATTGGCAGGAGACAGAACGTTATTGGTTGACATCATCAGCGTACGCGCTTCCAGCTGTGCTTCGATAGAAAGCGGTACATGAACCGCCATCTGGTCACCGTCAAAGTCAGCATTATATGGAGCGCAGACCAGTGGATGCAGCTGGATTGCCTTGCCTTCAATCAAGACAGGTTCAAAGGCCTGGATGCCCAGCCTGTGAAGGGTTGGTGCACGGTTCAGCAGTACCGGGTGTTCACGAATGACTTCTTCCAGGATATCCCAGACTTCAGCGCTTTCTGTTTCGACCATTTTCTTGGCCTGTTTGATGGTAGTCGCCAGACCACGCAATTCCAGTTTGCTAAAGATAAAGGGTTTGAACAGTTCAAGTGCCATCTTCTTTGGCAGACCGCACTGGTGTAATTTAAGTGTCGGGCCAACCACGATGACTGAACGACCGGAATAATCGACACGTTTACCCAATAAGTTCTGGCGGAAACGCCCCTGCTTGCCTTTGATCATATCGGCCAGGGATTTCAGCTGGCGCTTATTGGCACCAGTAATAGCTTTACCGCGACGGCCGTTATCCAGCAGTGCATCAACCGCTTCCTGCAGCATGCGCTTCTCGTTGCGAACAATGATGTCCGGTGCGTTCAGTTCCAGCAGTCTTTTCAGACGGTTATTACGGTTAATTACACGACGGTAGAGGTCATTCAGATCAGAGGTGGCAAAACGACCACCGTCCAATGGCACTAAAGGACGCAGGTCAGGTGGCAGCACCGGCAGGATATCGAGGATCATCCATTCCGGCTTGTTATTGGACGAAATAAAGGCCTCGATCACTTTTAGACGCTTGGTCAGCTTTTTAATCTTGGTCACTGCGTTGGTATTATCCAGCTCTTCACGCAGCGTTTCGGCGACCTCTTTCAGATCAATCCTTTTCAGCAGTGAGCGAATGGCCTCAGCACCCATTGACGCCTCAAATTCATCACCGTATTCTTCCAGTGCTTCGATATACTGGTCTTCGGTCAGCAGGGCCTGCTCTTCCAGCGGCGTCATGCCGGCATCAATAATAATATAGCCTTCAAAATACAGTACGCGCTCAATGTCGCGCACCGTCATATCCAGAACCAGGCCCATGCGCGAAGGCAGGGACTTCAGGAACCAGATATGCGCACAGGGGGTGGCCAGATCGATATGGCCCATACGCTCGCGACGCACTTTGGAATGGGTGACTTCTACACCGCATTTCTCGCACACCACACCGCGATGCTTGAGACGCTTGTATTTGCCACAGAGGCATTCATAGTCGCTGACCGGGCCGAACAACTTGGCACAGAACAGACCATCGCGTTCAGGTTTAAACGTTCTATAGTTGATGGTTTCCGGCTTCTTTACTTCGCCAAATGACCACGAACGAATTTTCTCCGGCGATGCCAGACCAATTCGTATGGCGTCAAAGTCGTCGTTTTTTTCTGCCTTATTGAAAAGATTGAATAAGTCTCTCAATGTCCTGTCTCCACGATGATTACTTCACCGAAATAGGGTTATGCTCGATAATTATTGATGAATCAGTTGTTGTGTATCAGTTCAACGTCCAGTGCCAGCGCACGTATTTCTTTCATCAATACGTTGAATGACTCCGGCATGCCTGCTTCCATGTGGTGGTTGCCCTTGACAATATTTTCATACATCTTGGAACGACCATTCACGTCATCTGATTTGACTGTCAGCATTTCCTGTAGCGTATAAGCCGCACCATATGCTTCCAGTGCCCAGACTTCCATTTCACCGAAGCGCTGGCCACCAAATTGCGCCTTACCACCCAGCGGCTGCTGCGTAACCAGACTGTAAGGACCAGTAGAACGTGCATGCATTTTGTCATCGACCAGATGGTTCAACTTCAAAATGTACATATAGCCAACGGTTGTCTCACGGTCGAATTTCTCGCCTGTGCGGCCATCGATTAACTGTGTCTGTCCAGATTCAGGTAAATCAGCCAGCTTCAGCATATGCTTGATTTCCTCTTCAGCCGCACCGTCAAATACCGGTGTCGCCATTGGCACACCATTTCTCAGGTTACCGGCAAGCTCCGTCACTTCATCATCAGTCAATAATTTGATGTCTTCAAGTTTGCCGCTGCTGTTGTAGATTTTTTCCAGAAACTTACGTATATCGCTGGTCTTCTTTTTCGTTCGCAGCATGCCATTGATCTTGTCGCCAAGACCTCTGGCAGCCCATCCCAGGTGCATTTCCAGCACCTGACCAACGTTCATACGTGACGGCACACCCAGCGGATTCAGTACAATATCAACCGGCTTGCCATTTTCCATATACGGCATATCTTCAACCGGAACGATGCGTGAGATAACGCCCTTGTTGCCATGGCGTCCTGCCATCTTGTCACCCGGCTGCAGGCGACGTTTTACGGCAACAAAGACCTTGACCATCTTAAGTACGCCCGGTGCCAGATCATCCCCAGCAGTTATTTTTCCCTGCTTTTCTTCCAGCAGATCATCAAAGAACTTCTTCTGCTGTGCAACCTGCTCACGGATCTGCTCAATACTCTTATTGATGCTTTCAGTGCGCATTCGGACTTCAAACCATTTGGCCTGTGGCAGATCATTAAGATACTCGGCGGTTACTTTGCTGCCGGATTTCAGACCATTCGGTCCACCTTCTGCCACCTTGCCGGTTACCAGTTTTGCAATACGGTCATAGGCGTCAGACTCAACGATACGGAACTGGTCACTCATGTCTTTCTGCACGGCAGCAATCTGTTCGTTCTCGATCGCCTGCGTACGCAGATCTTTCTCTACTCCGTCACGGGTGAAAACCTGCACATCAATGACCGTGCCGCTGCCGGAAGGCATACGCAGCGAGGTATCTTTTACATCAGAGGCCTTCTCACCGAAGATGGCTCTGAGCAGTTTTTCTTCCGGCGTCAGCTGAGTTTCACCTTTAGGTGTCACCTTGCCAACCAGAATATCACCGGCGTTGACTTCCGCACCGATGTAGACGATGCCGGATTCATCCAGTTTGGACAGCGCGGCTTCGCCAACATTCGGTATGTCACGGGTAATTTCTTCAGAACCCAGCTTAATATCACGCGCAACAGATGTTCTTTCTTCAATGTGAATACTGGTAAACAGGTCTTTCTCCACCACCCGCTCGGAGATAAGAATAGAATCCTCAAAGTTGTATCCATTCCACGGCATGAAGGCGATAAGGATGTTCTGCCCCAGTGCCAGCTCACCAATATCAGTGGACGGCCCGTCAGCCAGCACATCGCCATTGGCAATCATGTCGCCGACTTTGACCAACGGACGTTGATTGACAGTGGTGTTCTGATTTGAACGCGAATACTTGACCAGGTTATAGATGTCTACGCCAGAATCGCCGTCAGAGGCTTCGCTATCATTCACCCGCACCACGATGCGGCTTGCATCAACTGAATCCACCACACCACCACGTTTAGCAACGACGGTCACACCGGAGTCAACTGCTACAGTACGTTCCATGCCGGTGCCTACCAATGGTTTTTCACTGCGAATAACAGGCACTGCCTGGCGTTGCATGTTTGAACCCATCAGCGCACGGTTGGCATCATCGTGCTCCAGGAAAGGTATTAATGATGCAGCGACAGAAACAATCTGGGAAGGTGCTACGTCGATAAAGGATACATCGCCCTGATTCGCAAGGGTAAATTCGTTACGGTGACGACAGGAGATCAGCTTATCCAGGAATTTGCCGTTCTTGTCTGTTCGGGCGTTGGCCTGGGCAATAACGAAGTTTCCTTCTTCAATGGCTGACAGATAGGCGATCTCATCTGTCACACGATTATTTTCTACCTTACGGTAGGGCGTTTCAAGGAAACCGTAATCATTGGTACGGGCATAGATTGCCAGTGAATTGATGAGACCAATGTTTGGCCCTTCCGGTGTTTCAATCGGGCAGACGCGGCCGTAATGGGTCGGATGGACGTCACGCACTTCAAAACCGGCACGTTCACGTGTCAGACCGCCCGGGCCCAATGCGGAAACACGCCGTTTATGGGTGATTTCAGAAAGCGGGTTGGTCTGGTCCATAAACTGTGAAAGCTGGCTGGAACCGAAGAACTCTTTAACTACGGCAGAAACCGGCTTGGCATTAATCAGATCCTGTGGGGTCAGTCCTTCAGATTCAACCATGCTAAGGCGGTCTTTAACTGCACGTTCAACACGTACCAGACCAATACGGAACTGGTTTTCGACCAACTCACCGACAGAACGTACACGTCGGTTACCGAGGTTGTCGATATCATCGGTCTTGCCCTTGCCGTTTTTTAGATCGACCAGAGTAGTCAGGACTTCAACAATGTCTTCTTTGCTGAGTATGCCTTCACCGACATCACTATCTTTTAACAGGCGTCGGTTGAATTTCATCCGGCCGACAGCAGAAAGGTCATAGCGGTCAGGATTGAAGAACAGGTTCTCAAACAGATTCTGCGATGCATCTTTTGTCGGTGGCTCACCTGGACGCATCATACGATAAATCTCTACCTGGCCTTCCAGTTTGCTGCGGGCGGCATCGATTCGCATGGTATTAGAGATGAAGGCACCACGATCCAGATCATTGGTATACAGTGTTTTGATCTCTTTAACACTGTGCTTGCGGAAAACTTCCAGCATCTCTTCTGTAAGGATGGAATTCGCCTCAAACAGTATTTCACCTGTATCAGGGTCGATAAAATCTTCAGCCATCGTGCGACCAAGGAAATATTCATCCGGTACAGGTAATGATTTGATGCGGGCCTTGGTCAATTCGCGAATATGACGCGCAGTAATGCGCTGCCCGGCTTCAACTATGACCTCACCTTTCGGTGTTTTAATATCAAATACAAGATCCTGTCCACGTAGACGGTCCGGCACCAGCGCCATCTTGATATCATTTTTGGTCAGCTTGAATGTATCTGTATCAAAGAAAATCTCGAGGATTTCCTGTGAATTATAGCCCAGTGCTCGCAGCAGGACGGTAGCGGGCAGCTTACGTCGACGGTCAATACGGACATAGACCAGATCCTTGGGATCAAACTCAAAATCCAGCCAGGATCCACGGTAAGGAATCACACGCGCTGAAAACAGCAACTTACCTGATGAATGAGTTTTACCGCCGTCATCACCAAAGAATACACCGGGGGAACGGTGTAACTGTGACACGATAACGCGTTCGGTACCGTTAATCACAAAGGACCCAGTGTCTGTCATCAAAGGTATTTCACCGAGATAGACTTCCTGTTCACGGACATCGCGGATAGTACGATTGTTCTTTTTGCTTTCTTTGTCATAAATGACAAGGCGCAGAGTCACTCTAATCGGTGCAGAGTATATCTGCCCACGCTGCTGGCATTCCTTAACATCGAAGACAGGCGTGCAAAGACGATATTTAACAAACTCCAAGTGTACATCACCGTTATAACTGATGACCGGGAAAACCGAATTAAACGCGGCCTGAAGTCCCCTGTTAAGGCGATCGTCCGGGTCTGTAGCGGTTTGCAGGAATTTGTAGTAAGACTCTTTCTGGGTCGTCAGCAGATCCGGCGTCTCGAGTATGCTCGGGCGCTTGCTAAAACTGTTGCGGATTCGCTTTTTTTCTGCAAAGGAGTAAGCCATCTATCGTCCTCGATATATTTTGACAAAATCTAAACAGGCGCCACGCTGGTGTTTCTTCCAGCGATGCAACGCCCTTACAAACAGCTAAAGGCCGGTGGCTTTCGCCACCAGCCAATCAGCTAACATCCGTTACTGGATGTCAAAAACTTACTTAAGCTCGACGCTTGCGCCAGCTTCTTCAAGCTGCTTTTTCAGTTCTTCAGCTTCTGCCTTATCAGCACCTTCTTTCACTGGTGCCGGAGCAGATTCAACCAGACCCTTAGCTTCTTTCAGGCCAAGACCGGTTGCAGCGCGTACAGCTTTAATGACAGATACCTTGTTGTCGCCAAAACTGGTAAGAATGATGTCGAAGTCAGTCTTCTCTTCAGCCGCGGCGCCTGCATCTCCACCACTGGCAGCAGGTGCTGCTGCTACAGCGGCTGCAGCCGTTACGCCGAATTTTTCTTCCATTTCTGTAATCATTTCAGAGAGGTCCAGTACAGACATCTCAGCGATTGCGTCAATAATTTCCTGTTTTGTTAGTGCCATTTTGAAATCTCCTGATTTCTTAAAAAAGTAAATATGTTAATTAAATATACAAAGTGCCTTGTTTAGCTGTCTTTGCTGTCACGAACAGCAGCAAGTGTGCGTACAAAAGTTCCGGGGATCGCGTTGAGTGTCGCGACAAAGGTCTGAGCAGGTGCTTGCATCGTGCCCATCAGTTTTGCCAGTAACTCTTCTCGTCCAGGAAGCTTCGCCAGTGCGGTTATTTCTCCTTCACCTAGAATTTTGCCTGACATCGCCCCGACCTTAATGATCAGTTCGTCATTGTCTTTGGCAAAATTCTTCAATACCTTGGCACAGGCTACCGGATCTTCCGATATTGCATAAGCCAATGGTCCGGCCATATGCTCCTGCAGGCATTCAAAGGAGGAACCATCGACTGCACGTTTTGCCAGTGAGTTCTTAACCACACGAATGTAGACGCCGGATTCTCGCGCACTATTGCGCAAGTCCGTCATCGCGGTGACAGTCAAACCTCGATACTCGGCTAATATTGCTGCCTGGGCGTCATTCAATACTTCTGACACTTCAGCAACAACTGCCTTTTTCTCGTCGATGTTGAGACTCATGGTGAGTACAAGCTCCATTTTGTGGCACCCGATAACAGGAGATCCTGATGTCGGGGAAACCATCTACGCAGGTAATTAAGCCAGCATGCTGACCCCTGCGGTCTTTGACAATCCGGTAAATAGAATGAATCCTGTTTACCGGCCCTATCAACCGCCAGCCCTGATTACTGAAAAATTCTGTAAATCAATAATCTCTGACTTGCGGCCTGGTACTAACAGCACCAGATTCTTTTACAGCTGTTTTTTCTAAAGATCTAAAGATGCCCGGTCAACGCGAACACCCGGCCCCATCGTAGTAGAAACAGTCATATGTTTAATGTACTGACCTTTTGCTGAGGAAGGCTTTGCCTTATTCAGCGCTTCCAGTAATGAAGTAATGTTCTCAATCAGCGCGTCAGTTTCAAAGTTTGCCTTACCGACTGAACAATGAATAATGCCTGCCTTGTCATTTCGAAACTGCACCTGTCCGGCTTTTGCATTACTGACGGCTTTGCCGACATCAGCAGAGACTGTGCCCACTTTAGGATTTGGCATCAGACCTCGCGGACCGAGTACCGGACCGAGAGCACCAACAACGCGCATTGCGTCAGGTGCAGCAATCACAACATCAAAATCAAGGTCGCCATTCTTCATGGTCTCGGCAAGATCATCCATGCCGATTACATCGGCACCGGCAGCTTTAGCGGCATCAGCCTGTTCACCATCAGCAAACACGGCTATACGGACTGTCTTGCCAGTACCCTGCGGCATAACTGTCGCACCGCGAACGTTCTGGTCAGACTTACGTGCGTCTATGCCAAGATTGATCGCGACATCGACTGATTCTTCAAACTTTGCCGTCGCACATTCTTTCAGCACGTTGAGCGCTTCATCCAATGCATGTTCCTTGCCCGGTGTCAGTTTTTCTTCGATAGCCTGACGGCGTTTACTTATCTTCATTGCCATCTCAAACTTCCTCCGTCTCAATACCCATACTGCGGGCACTGCCGGCAATAATACGAACAGCATTGTCCATATCATGTGCACTTAGATCTGCCATTTTGATAGTGGCAATTTCTTCCAGCTGAGCACGTGTAACCTTACCGACTTTATCCAAATGAGGAGTCCCTGAACCACTCTTTATACCCGCTGCCTTCTTTAACAGAATGGCTGCAGGGGGTGTCTTCTTGATGAAACTAAATGTTTTATCAGCGAAAACAGTAATAATGACCGGTACCGGCATACCCTGCTCCATACCCTGTGTTTCTGCATTGAAAGCCTTGCAGAACTCCATGATGTTCAGGCCATGCTGACCCAGCGCAGGACCAACGGGTGGACTCGGGTTTGCCTGACCAGCTGGTACCTGCAGCTTTATATAGGCTTCGATCTTCTTTGCCATTGTTTAATACTCCATTTTCGGGTGCAAACGCTTTTCAGCTCCCCGGGTTAACAAGCTATATAGCTCTACATTCTTTCCGGCTAGATTCTTTCCAGTAAATCTTACTAACCTTTCTCAACCTGACTAAAGTCAAGTTCAACCGGTGTTGAACGACCAAAAATCGATACTGCCACACGCATTTTGTTCTTTTCGTAGTTGACGTCTTCTACTGTGCCGTTGAAATCCAGGAATGGACCATCGATAACACGAACCATTTCGCCAGCCACAAATGAAAACTTCGGTTTTGGCTTTTCCGTGCTGTCCTGCATACGCCCGACGATTGCATCAACCTCAGCCTGAGTTATCGGTGTCGGTTCATTACCCGACCCCCCAATAAAACCGGACACCTTCGGCACATTCTTGACCAGATGCCAGGTATCGTCATTCATATCCATTTCAACCAGCACATAGCCCGGGAAGAACTTACGTTCCGTAGTACGCTTCTTGCCGCCCCGATCCAGTTCCACGACATCTTCTGTCGGCACCAGGATTTCACCAAATTGATCCCCCATGCCGGCACGTTCTATGTGCTCATGCAAGGATGAGACGACACGCTTCTCAAAACCGGAAAACGCGTGAACTACATACCATTTCTTCGACACCAACGTTCTCCCT
>JBLYYR010000047.1:0-3596 GCA_048550195.1 Arenicellales bacterium | reverse complement strand
CCCTGGCAGAGCCGGACTCAAGAATGGGCTGGTACATTATTGTTGCAACGGTGCCGGCAGTACTGGCAGGGTTGCTTTTCAAGGATATTGTTGAGCAGGCCTTTACCAGCCCCAAAATGATCGGTGTCTTTCTCCTCGGGACTGCTGTGTTGCTGGTAGTGGCGGAAACAATTGGCCACCGCAATCGCTCCATGGACCAGATCACCTGGAAAGACGGACTGTGGGTCGGTTTCTCCCAGCTGCTGGCATTGTTGCCGGGTATTTCCCGTTCAGGTGCGACCATAGCCGGGGGGATGACCCGCAACCTGAAGCGTTCCGCTGCAGCCCGTTTTTCTTTTCTGATGTCTGTCCCGGTTATGCTGGGTGCGGGTGTTCTTGCCTTTAAAGATCTGGCTGATCTGCCGGAAGGTGGTGAATTTATGCTTCCCTTGCTGGTTGGGGCTCTGGTAGCCATGATCTCCGGCTATATTGCTATCCGCTGGCTGATTGCCTACCTGAGTAAACATTCGCTTTACGTGTTTGCCCTGTATTGCTCAGTGCTTGGCTTGATCGTTATTTTTACGGCCTGATAAGGAGTTAGCAGCCGGCGGTTTGCAGTGCCCAGATGAATTTTGTGTAAGAGCCGCAAACTGCCAACTCTTCTTTTGATTTCTCACTATCAGGATAGCTGTAATTTTCCCAGCAGTTAGTAGAGTGATAGCCGAATTTACTACTACACGGTAGATTGTAATGGTTAAACTGAAGGTCCCTTTGCCTGATGGCATATTTGTCTCGTAATATCAATATGATATTGAAAAAATAGACTGCACGACCCTGTCTACATTTTGATTTCCTTAAGTAGCCGAAATGCCTCCTCATGCTTTTGTGTAAGTTGGGTATCTATGGTGAATGATGGCATACCTCCCTCCGCATCTCGACTTTGACAAGTGTTTCGTACGATCGTCGCCAGGTTCCTAAGCAGCGATTGAAAACTATGCGCTATCGAACCATCAGTCAGCCGCTTGCCCTGCACCTTTTCTTCTGCCTCGGCAGAACGTTGAGCCGGCGCAACAGGATCTCTTTTTTGTTTGGCTTGTTGATCTTCATCAGCAAACAGTAGTGGCCGCCACGCCTCCATCATGTGCCACTTGACATAATAGGCAAGCATGCAAAGAAAAAGATGTGCCTTGACTCTCTTTTCCAGGTGATGATTGATGGGGCGAACTTCCAGGTCCATGGTTTTGATAGAGCGAAATGCCCGCTCCACCTGACTGAGCGACTTGTAGTGACGTACAGCATCTGCTGCCGATAGCTTCTCCAGAGAAGTGCGAATTACATAAATTCCATCCAGCACCGCCTCTTCATTGACCTTCTCTTCATCAATCTCAAAATAGAATTCTTTCTCTGTTATCTCCAGGTTGAAATGCTTGGCCACCTTGTATTTATTTATCACCCGGCCAACTCGTATTCCAATCTTGTCCGCATCTTTGAGATAGCCTCGCTCTATCATTCCCTGAATCTTCTCCAGTGCTTCAGTCGTGGCCTTCAACAATGCTGCTCGCTTGTGTTTGCGTCGATACGCAAGTTCGGGGTTGCGACAGGCAACCAGCTTCTCTCCAGGAAAATCAGGATGCGTTAATTCGAATAGATTACGTTCATCAAACAACGTCAGCTGAATTGCCTTAGCATTCATCAGCTTACGGATAGATCCTGTCTTCAGCGCAGTGATCCACTCCATTCCTTCCAGCTCTTTAATGTCGTCAATCTGCTTCTGAGTGATCATGCCGCGATCCCCAACCAGAACAACCGACTTCAGATCGAAGTCCTTTTGTAACTTTTCGACTTGAGGCATCAAGGTCTTAGGATCAGATGTATTCCCCGGGAAGACCGATATAGATACAGGGCATCCTCGATTATCGGTCAGTAGACCATAGTTAACCTGCAATTTTCCTTTTTTCTGGTCCCGATTATATCCCCGTGCCGCCAGAGGGCATTTCCGGCCTTCAAAATAGCTGGATGATAAGTCATAGAGTACCTGTACGCCCTCCTGTAGGTGCCTTGCAGCTAATCGTTTTTCAATTCCATCCTGGCGCTCATAGAGCCAGTCCATAGCCGTATACAGATCATCTTCATCAACACCCTCAAGTCCAAGTGATTCGCCAAGGGTCGTATTCTCCAGGTCTCGTGTAAGTGCCAATTTGCTCTGTGGACATAGAATCCGAGAGGCAATCATAGCTATGACCAAATCCCGTTCTTTGCAGCGCCTGCTGAAAATCAGTTTGTCAAGGCCCAGCCGTCGAATAGTGAGCAATACCGCTTCCGCATGACCATGGGGACGTGAGCTCAAAATAGTAAAATGTTCTTCTGGTTGAACAAGTTTTTCGCCTTTCAGGATTCTCCGGATGGCTTGAGCCTGATCAATAGAAAGGTTGGAAAGGTTGGCAAGTGTGCGCTTAACAATTCTTTCCCCCTGGCGAATAGATTCACGTAAGAGAATGGCAGGGGGCGACTTGCGATTTGGTACAATGTCGATATACATGACTGATCACTACTACATCTATCCATATATTGCAAGCGGTAACCTGTTATTTACATGGGTACATTTTGCAAGCAAAAACAGCTTTTTTCGGTTGAAACTCTAATATATAGATGCGTTACGGGGGAGTTAGGAGTGATTGTTACCGGAACTTCAGTCTAAACCATAGTTCATTTTTATTTGGCACAGGGCCAAGCTCACCCTCGGAAAGTATTCCGACTACCACTGCGTCGCGTTTCTATCCGTTTTGTAAGACTTGAACTTGTATGAGGTAAGGTTAACCAGAGGTGGGCAAACGGGAGGTTAAGATGTTTCCTGAGCAGATAGAAAGGGTGCCAACACCTAGTATCTAGACGAACAGGCTCCCCCATATATACGGGTATGCTTGATAAGGCAGCAGACAAGAGCTTTATCTCCCGGTAACCAATTTTATGTGCTCATTTTGGCAATAAAGGCATTGGAATCTGCAATTGCAGCATTCATCTTCTTGACCAGACCGTCAATATCCGATTTCAGCGTTGAGAACTCTCCCTGCAGGGAACCTATGGCCTGAGCATTGAGATTATGTTTTAAAAATAGAACATTGTCACGTAAGGTTTTCACTACCGGGTCCATACTTTTTTCAGCAGTGTGCATGGAGGCAAGCATCTCCTTGTAATTCGCCCTGGTCTCACGCAACTGCTTTTTACTTGAGTTGCGTAATTTAACATTCTCATAAAGATCCAACTCATCTTGCCATTCATCAAAAAGGGCATCGGCAACAGACTCAACCTTGTTGATCCGGTCGGAAACTTTTTGTGCAGCCTTTGCACAGTGTTCATACTCTGATGCCAGTTTCTCATACGCCTGTTTCAAATCCGTATCTTTTAGCTGTACCACTGAGGCGAATTGCTCGAGGGCGGACTTAAACTGCTCCTGAGCATCGGCCTGTGAATCTCTTGCACCCTCAACCCGATCGATCAGAATGTCACGTTTATGAACTCCCACTTTCTCCATGGCGGAATAATAAGTTTTCGAGCAGCCGCAAAGGAAAAATGTTACAACCATGATATAAAAAATCCACAGGAAATATCTCTTATTT
>JBLYYR010000046.1:0-8424 GCA_048550195.1 Arenicellales bacterium | reverse complement strand
GATCGCACGCAATAGCTGGCTATTGCGAAGATTCTTAACGCAGAAAGGGACGATTTGGGATGGAAGATGAATATTCATGGATTAATAGAGGTGCCCTTAAGTTTAAATCGAGAAAGAGATAAAAAAGGAATCCAGGCATGAGGAGAGAAACACCCTGCCATGCGTCAGCACAAAAAACTTAAAGTGATGAAAAAACAGCCTCCGCCGCATCAAGCGTCGTATCAATTTCCTTCTGCCCATGAGCAGATGAAACAAAACCCGCTTCAAATGATGAAGGGGCCAGATTTACTCCGTGTTCAAGCATGCCATGGAAAAATTTATTGAAGCGCTCCACATCACAGGCCATGACATCTGCAAAACAGTTTACTTGCTCGCTATCGGTGAAGAACAGGCCAAACATTCCGCCCACCTGATTAAATGTCATCGCTATGCCTGCTGCCTCTGCACGTTGCTGGATACCATTTACCAATTCATATGCCGTCGCAGACAGGCGATCATAAAATCCTTCTTCCTGAATATGCTCAAGCATCGCCAGGCCGGCCGACATGGCAACAGGGTTGCCAGATAATGTGCCCGCCTGATAGATCGGCCCATCGGGTGCAATCTGGTCCATCAACTCTGCGCGCCCGCCAAAGGCGCCGACCGGCAAACCGCCGCCGATTACCTTGCCGAGCGTTGTAAGGTCAGGGACGACACCGTAATGTGCCTGAGCTCCGCCTAAAGCCACACGAAAACCGGTCATTACCTCATCAAAAATGAGTAACACCCCGTGCTTGTCACAAAGCTCCCGCAAGCCCTGCAGAAAACCTGCTGTGGGTGGTACACAATTCATGTTGCCGGCTACCGGTTCAACAATGATACAGGCAACACTCTCATCTTCAGTTTCTAGTACATCTGCCACTTGCTGCAAGTTGTTGTATTCCAGTGTCAACGTCAGGCTGGCAAGATCGGCTGGTACACCCGGA
The DNA here is from genome assembly GCA_048550195.1 of Arenicellales bacterium. Lineage (GTDB taxonomy): Bacteria > Pseudomonadota > Gammaproteobacteria > BMS3Bbin11 > BMS3Bbin11 > BMS3Bbin11. The sequence continues at coordinate 7,459 of JBLYYR010000046.1, read as the reverse complement.
GAAGTGGGTACACCAAAGGTTAGTGCTCCTGAGCCGGCTTTTACCAGCAGGGAATCTGAATGGCCGTGATAACAGCCTTCAAATTTAATTATCTTGTCCCGCCCGGTAGCGCCACGCGCAAGTCGGATAGCACTCATGGTGGCTTCTGTTCCAGAGCTGACCATTCTCACTTTTTGAATTGATGGCACAAGCTGACAAACAAGATCCGCCATCTGTGTTTCGAGAACAGTCGGTGCGCCATAGCCAAGCCCGGCTTCTAACTGTTTTTTTACTGCCTCAATAACAGCTGGATGGGAATGGCCAAGTATCATCGGCCCCCAGGAGCCGACATAATCAATATATTCCCGCCCTTCTTCATCCCACAGGCGGGCACCTGAACCGCGCTTGAAAAATACCGGTGCTCCTCCGACTGATTTGAATGCCCGAACCGGTGAATTTACACCACCGGGGATATGTTTTGAGGCCTGAAGGAAAAGTTCTTCGTTGTTCATTTATGATTCTACCTGTTTACAGCAGCCGAGCTGCCTGTCTGTTCATCGAATAATGCAGTGAATTTTCTGCTGCTAAGGAGCGTGTCTGGTGTTGAAAAAATGCCGCTGATAACCGCGACGGCACTGGCACCGGATGATATCAGAATCTTCGCATTTTCTGCTACGATACCACCTATCGCTACTACCGGCTGTTCCAACATCTTCGCTGCCTGCTGAAGAGTTTCCAGATCCGCCGTTTTTGCCTGCGGTTTTGTACCTGATACAAAGAAGCTGCCAAATGCTATATAGTCTGCACCATCATTGATAGCCTGCACTGCCCCTGTCAGGCTGTTGTAACAGGATGCTCCGATTATTAGCTTCGGGTAACGGGCTCTTGTTTCAATTACCGTGGCATCATCTCTACCACAATGCACGCCATCTGCATTCACTTTCCTGGCGAGTTCAGCATCGTCATTGATGATGAATACTGCCCCTGACCGCCTGCACATTTTAGCCAGTTCACCGGCCTGCCTCAGGCGCTTTTCCTCATCACCGCTCTTGTCCCGGTACTGTAAAACCCGGCATCCGCCTGCCAGCACCAGGCTTACTTTTTCAAACAATTCGTCATCACCCACGGTCCCGGTATCGGCAATGGCATACAGACCTTTAATTTTATTAGCAAGAGGGTGCATGTTTTATCTAGTATCGTGACACAGGCGGTCGGGGATATGCTGCCCATGGCCGGGTCTGAACCCTGCCTGCAGGCTGTTTATGACGAATTGCTGTGCCTGTTCCAGTGCCAGGTCCATCTCCAGTCCATGAGCTATTCCTCCAGCAATGGCTGAAGCCAGGGTACAACCTGAGCCATGATATTCAAATTCCAGCCGTGGCCAGGACCATTCTCGACGCTTTCTGCCCCGCCGATAATAGCGGTTAATGACACGACTTGATTCAGCATGCGTGCCTGTAATCAGGCAGTCACTGTCACAGAATAGTGACGCGCAATCATCAGCAGATGCATCTTTACCCGCCAGCAAACGAGCTTCTGGAATATTGGGCGTAATTATTGTCGCAACAGGCAATAGCAATTCCTTGAGTGAACTAATAAGTGAGTATTCACTTAGGCTTTCGTTATTATTACTGCTCATCACAGGGTCTACGATTGCCTTAATTTCAGGGTACTCCCCAAGCAATGATGAAACCACAGAAATAATCTCTTTGTTTACCAGCATACCGGTTTTTACAATGGCAGGAGACAGGTCTTCCAGCACAGCCCGCATCTGTGCCTCGACTAAACTTGCGTCAACCGGCAGAAAACTCCTGGCCTCAACTGTATCCTGAACGGTTACCGCTGTTACCACCGGTGCCGCATGACAGCCCATTGCAGACAGCGTCTGAATATCCGCACACAGGCCAGCTCCGCCAGACGGGTCCATCCCACCGATCACCATTACGACCGGGGGCACAGGCTGCTTCGTTGTCATCTTTTCACTCTTTTCCACTAACTCGGCCTGAATTCCTGCACGGCCAGGACAAGTTTTTGCTGCTGCTTTGTGTCTGTACTACCTGCATAGATAATTGCAATATAGGCCTCTGTCACTGACATCACTGGCGCCTGTAAATCCGGCCGTAAGCGTATTACCCGCCGGGCGAAACTTGTCGGCCCTTCTGATGATAATCTATCTATTCCTGCACGAGACAGGCGATGACAAAATTTTTGATACTGTCGAACCGCTGGATCAATTATTTTTTTTCTACGAAATAATATCCATGCCTGAATACTTACTACCAGTGAAACCAGGCCCACTAACATAAATACCAGCTTGCTCCAGTCCGTTTTCTGAAAGCCCATCCAGTGAAGTAAACGGCTCTGATTATTGGAGCCATAATCGATCACCCACTTATACCAGCGCGTGTTGACGCCATCCCAGAATAATTTCATCCCTTTAATTGTTTGACTGAACAGGGACCCGGCCAGAATTGCCTGCAACGTTTCATCGGTCACATTGCCCAGCGGCTGCCCCTGTTCCATTAAACGCCTAATTGCGGACAGGCCGTATTCAATCCTTTCCGGAGCAACTGCTGAGGTTGGATCCACCCTTACCCAGCCACTTTCCTCCAGCCACACCTCGGACCACGCATGGGCATCGCTTTGTCTGACAATTAGATACCCGCCCTGCTCATTCCATTCCCCCCCCTGGTATCCAATGACCACGCGTGCCGGCATTCCTGCCAGCCTCATCATTGCGGCAAAAGAAGAGGCATAGTGCTCACAATAACCCTTTCGCGTATCGAGCATGAAGGTTTGCACTGGCTTATCACCAAGTAACGGGGGTTGCAGGGTATAGAAAAATTCATTGCTCCGATAATAATCAAAAACAACATTAATGTACGCCCTGTCACTGCCTGCCTGCCGATAGAGCTCTTCTGCCAGGAGGGCCAGTCGGTCTCCTTCGATAGAGCTAGTATCAAGATTCCTCTGTAATACATCGTCGGATATCCTGGTAAATTTATAGTCGATTGCCGAGATCATCTGCAGTTGCTGCCGCTCACGGAGTGGGCTCGCGCTGCGCAAGGTCTGTCCTGTACCCCATTTAACTTCAGCGGGCTTGTTTACTGGCATGTCGAGGGCAAATATCCACTTTTTATTTGATGGCTCCTGAAGAATTGAATATTCAACCACGCTCTCTTTTGCATAGCTTATCGGTGCAGCACCAGCTGACCGGCTTTCTTTCCAAACCCCCTGTTCGTAGTTTTCCAGTACCAGGCCGCGCCAGTAGCGCTGTTTTGCAACAGGGGGCCTGCCATTAAACTCTGCCCGGAATGCCACTTTTTCACTCTGGTTTAATTCATTTATGCTGCCTGGGTTCATTGTATCCGACATTCCTGTCAATCCGGAGTGGCTGTCACCGGGCAGCCCCAACAGCCCCCCCTGCAGGCGGGGAAATAACAGGAATAGCAATATAGCAACAGGCAGTCCCATCATTACCATACTCGCTGCACGCTTCAACATGGTAAAAGGTTTTTCTCTGTCATTATGATTTAAAAACATCATGACGCTGAAAAGAATGATTACCACGGCCATCAAATAAACTCCCAGCCACAGAGACTGTGAATAGAGAAAGCTTGTCAGAGCAATAAACAGGCAAAGAAATACGACCAGCATGTAATCACGCATGGTCTTCAGCTCAAGAAATTTCAACATCGTCAATGCCACCAGCATGGCAACACCCGCGTTACGGCCAAGTAGCGTATGGTAGTGTCGAAAAAGAAAAAATAGCACGGCGAACATAATTATAATTCGCAAAATACTGCCCGGAGGGCGCCAGTTTGCTGTAATAATTTTGTAACGCCAGCCAAACACAACTATCGCAAGCACAGCAAGCCCTGCCGGCAAGCGACCGAGGTGCGGGCTCATTGACAGTAACAATGCTATGAATAAAGAATATAAAGCCTGCCTGTCTGGCTTGAGCTCCTGACCGGAGCTGATATGAAATTTTTGTATAATCAAAACAGCGCTAAAGCCTTTAAACACTCTGACATATGTCTTTCATCATTTGCTGGCAATAATTTTTGCCCGGGCAGAACCAGCCCAAAACTTATCCCCTGTGCCCCTGCTTCGATAACCCAGCGGGTAAGCAGGCTTATTCGGTGCTCTCGGTCGCCATGCGTATCATCCCAGTGAAAGGTCATTTCAGGCATTTCCCCACCGACAAACTCCTTACAGTACAACCCCTTGCCTCTGGCATAGGCTTTCCAGTCTATGTGCTGCGGTGAGTCGCCTTTCCTGAATGCTCTCAGGCCTGAATAGTCATCATGACTGGTTTTCATCAGTACCGGTTTGGGACTATTCCCGGTGTACCTCGACGGAAAATCCTGCCTCTCAGCTGGCTGCGGGTAAACCAGTGTTTTTCTTCCCGGTTCTGTAGGCTTGCTCCAGGAAAATAAAAGGCCCAGAGGATAGCGAGTATTCACTTGTGCCCCGGGCAAGGAGTGCCATCCTCGTTGCTTTACCCTGGTACTGCACTCTATACTTAACAGATCTCTGGCTGAAACATCCATACGCCTGCTTTGATCATCTTTTATATCAATGCCAATATCAAAACGATCACGATTCGACCGGTTCGAAAGAACAAGCGTATAGCTAAGCATATCACCGGCATAAACTGCATTGCATGTGCCGTAGGAAAGACACAAACCTTCCAGGTTCCGATGCGTATACAGCATTGAAATCAGAACCGTCGAGGCCAACGTAAACGTCATTATATAGGCCAGCGAATTATTGTAATTTACGGCTACCAGCAACATCGCCAGCAGTACAAAAGAAAAGATAAGGCCGTGCCGGGTCGGCAGCATGTAAAGGTTTGCTCTTGAAAGACAGTGCTCCTCCATACAATGCCTTTATTGCAGCGGGGTAATTTCTAGCAGCCTGTCAGCAGGATTAGTCCCGATATTCACATGTCCCTCCAGATCCCTTGCCAGTGTCAGTCTATGCCCGATAATAGCAGGCAGAACATCCTGAACATCTTCCGGGATGACATAGTCTCTTCCTGCAAGCATTGCCCAGGCTCGTGCCCCGGTTACCAGGTCCAGTGCCGCCCTGGGCGAAATACCATTACTGAAATTTGCTGTATTTCGTGATTGCTCAATCAAATCCTGGATATAATCCAGTAGTGCTGGTCGGGTTTTGATTGATTTTACTTCCTGCTGCCAGGCCAGCAGGTCTGATTTCGCAATCACGGCCTTAAGTTTAGTCAGTAGTTCACGACGGCTCTCTTTTTCAAGTAAAGTCCGCTCAGATTGCCGATTCGGGTAGCCAAGGCTAATGCGCATAAAAAATCGATCAAGCTGTGACTCCGGTAACGGAAATGTACCGCTGTGTTCTAGTGGATTTTGTGTGGCAATAACAAAAAAGGGTTGCGGTAATTTATAGGTATTACCATCGACACTTACCTGTCGTTCTTCCATTGCTTCCAGTAGTGCGCTTTGTGCCTTGGGTGATGCCCTGTTTATTTCATCAGCCAGCACTATACTGGAGAAAACAGGCCCCTGATGAAAGCGAAAACGACTGTCGGCTACTTCAAATACTGAGACTCCCGTTATATCTGCAGGGAGCATATCGCTGGTAAACTGTATCCTGCTAAAGTCCAGTCCAAGTGCTTTTGCCAGTGTATGTGCGAGCAGAGTCTTTCCCATACCGGGCAGATCTTCAATCAAAAGATGACCTTTGGCCAGCAGACAACACAGACACAATTCAATTTGTTTTTCCTTTCCAAGAACTATTTCATTGATAAACTTTCTAATTTCATTAAATCGTGTTTTCATTTTCTTCCTTTAAAACTACACTTTCATCCAGGGACAAGTTTAAAATAAATCGTGACCCTAATATTATGATGTCTACCTCGGTGTGACAAACGAGGTTCTAGGCCGTAATTGATGTAACTTACAATAATGAAAATAATAAAATGAAACTATTTACTCAAAGGTACCTGATGCTTGTTGTGATAATCATTACACTAAGTTCCTGTGCCTCAAGCTCAATAAATAATATTTCTTCATCAGGCCAAAACCCTGATTCTATCTCCCCTGTAAATCCGGACCCATACGAAAAAATAAACAGAAAGATATTCAAATTTAATGAAAGTTTTGATGACAAAATTCTAATTCCCTTTGCAAAGGGCTATCGCAAATATCTTCCGAGGCCGGTCAGAATTGGCATCTATAACTTTTTCTCCAATACCGCAGAGGCTAGAAATATGACCAACAGCCTTCTACAGGGAAAATTGCATAATGCCGTCGATTCCTTCTCTCGACTATTTGTTAACACTACACTAGGTTTCGGTGGTCTGATTGACATAGCGACAATGTCTGGCCTGGAACGTCATATCGAAGACATCGGTCAGACCCTTGCAGTATGGGGCGCTGATTTTGGACCGTACATCGTTATTCCCATTCTTGGCCCTTCCAGTGGACGGGATTCCCTTGGCCTTATCAGCTACTTTACCTACGAAGATCCTCTTGGTTATATTAAAGATTCTACTGCCCGTTTTTCATTACTGGTCGTTGATCTGGTTGATACTCGTTCACGCTATCTACGTGCATCATCAGTGTTCGGCTTTGCTGCTGTTGACCCTTATCTGTTTGCCAGGGAGAGCTATTTCCAGCAGCGGCTGGATTTTATATATGATGGTTTACCGCCTGTAGAAGATTACGTTACTCAATAAAACCGGCATATAATACGTGCGACAATTATACCCAGACATTAGACCCAACCGAACCTGGCAACTGCAACGCGGTATACATCACCTGTATATTGAAGAATGTGGAAATCCTGACGGCATCCCGGTTATCTTTCTTCACGGCGGTCCCGGCACAGGCTGCTTTCCGGCACATCGTCGTTTTTTTGATCCCGAAAACTACCGCATAATTCTATTTGATCAACGAGGCTGCGGTCGCTCGACACCACATTGTAACCTTGAAAAGAACACCACATGGCACCTGGTTGACGACATCGAGGCTATTCGTCTGTTTCTTGATATAAATAAACTTGTTTTATTCGGAGGCTCATGGGGCTCATCCCTTGCCCTTGCCTATGCACAACGCTTCCCGGATGTTGTTGCTGCAATGATCCTTAGGGGGATTTTCCTCTGCCGCGATCAGGACATTCAATGGTTTTATCAGTCGGGGACTGACCGCTTCTATCCTGACTACTGGCAGGACTTTATCTCGCTCGTTGATGACGACAAGCAGGATGACGTTGTCGCTGCCTATCACCAAATGCTTGTTTCTGAAAATGAACTAACCAGAATGGCTGCTGCCAGAGCATGGGTGTTGTGGGAAAGCCGTTGTTCTGAACTGGTCTTCCATGAAACATCAGATGATCATGAAAAAAGTTCTCCCGCAGCCCTTGCCATGGCGATGATAGAAAACCACTATTTTACAAACCACTCTTTTTTAAAGCCTAATCAACTTCTTGATAACATTGAAAG
>JBLYYR010000045.1:0-3742 GCA_048550195.1 Arenicellales bacterium | reverse complement strand
GCTGTTTGACCGTGAAGCGCGCAACCGTACTGCGACGCTGTATGAAGAGGAGCCGTTCTGCTGCGTCTCATGCGGTAAACCGTTTGCCACCAAGTCCGTCATCAGCAATATGCTGGCAAAGCTGGCAGGTCACTGGATGTTTACCGATGAGCGTTCGAAGCAGCGTTTAAAAATGTGTGACGACTGCCGAGTCGTCGATGTAATCCAGGATGATGACATGATGGGCAAAGGTATTGACCGGGGCAGAGTGACCCATTAGGCCGTTAATAGCCACCTGGCCGACATCGATTGGTACTTTTGTTCCTTAATTGTCATTATTTTCATTTAGTAGTTGGCTCGTTAATTGCACTATTACAGGAAGGAGAAATTTAATGCCCGAATTACAGACATCGACAAGTGATCTTGAAAATAGCCAGTCCATTGGACAGGTCGCAGTCGAATGGCATGAAAACCCGGTAGAGCAGGAGCAGCAGTACCGCGCTGCCGCTTATGGGATGCTTGCTGCCTTGTTGAGAGATATCCCCGATGCAGCGTTGCTGAGCCAGGTTGCAAAATTCAGCGATGTCGATGAAGGCGGTGATGAAATGGCGCTGTCGATGTCCCTGCTGGGGCTAGCGGCCGAAAGGCGAAGCATTGAATCCGTCAATGATGAGTACCATGCTCTTTTTATTGGTATCGGGCGCGGAGAACTGGTTCCATACGGGTCATTTTATCTGACCGGGTTTCTGATGGAGAAGCCGCTTGGGGACTTGCGTGATGATCTTGATCGCATGGGTTTTGAGCGTGAGGCGGAAGTTCATGAGCCGGAAGATCATGTTGCGGCTTTGTGTGAGGTGATGGCCATGCTGATTCAGGATGGCAGCAGCATTGATGCGCAACGCAGTTTTTTTGTGTCGCATATCAATAGCTGGTTTCAGCAATTTTTTAAAGAGATGTCTGCTGCAGAGAATGCTGTTTTCTACAAGGCAGTTGCCCGTTTCGGTGCCGCATTTCTGGAAATTGAAAAACGTTATTTATCCGTTGAATGAGTATAACTTTATCTCCGGGTAACCGTATTGGTTGACTTGATTTAGACAAACATTCCTGTCAGGAGGAAAAAATGAAAAAGCAAGAATTGAAACAGAAAGGCCGGAGAAAATTCCTGCGTAGCAGCGCTGCTGCCGGGGCGGGTGCCGCCATTGTTGCATCGACACCTGCATCTGCAATAGCCCTGACAGAAACAGAGCAGGCAGAAAAAGAATCCAAAGGCTATCGCGTAACGGAGCATGTCTCGGCTTACTATAAGACAGCTGCAGAATAAGTGTCCGGGCAATCAGGAGAACAGTAATGAAATTGACGAAAACTTCGAATCAGGTTACAGATAATAATAAAGCACAGCCGTCGGTATCTGCAGGCGGTGGCAGGGCGATGTCGCGACGCGGATTTCTGCGTAATTCAGGATTGATGGCTGGAGGGGCTGCGCTTGCTTCAACTCTGAGCCCGACAATGATGAAAAAGGCACAGGCCAGTGCCGAAGCAGGTGCCGGTGGAAAGACAGATGAAATCAAGACGATCTGCACCCACTGTTCAGTAGGTTGCGGAATTATCGCTGAAGTGCAGAACGGTGTCTGGACCGGGCAGGAGCCCGCTTTTGATCATCCGTTCAATCATGGCGCCCATTGCGCCAAAGGTGCTGCTGTCAGGGAGCATGGTCATGGGGAGCGTCGCCTTAAATACCCAACAAAGCTGGTTAATGGTAAGTGGACTAAAATTTCCTGGGATCAGGCGATCAATGAGGTGGGTGATAAACTGAATGGTATACGTGAGCAGTCAGGACCTGATTCTGTTTACTGGCTGGGGTCAGCCAAGCATAACAATGAACAGGCCTACCTGTTCAGAAAAATGGCCGCCATGTGGGGCACCAATAATGTCGATCACCAGGCTCGTATATGTCATTCAACAACAGTAGCCGGTGTTGCCAATACATGGGGCTACGGCGCCATGACCAACTCCTATAATGATATACATAACAGCAAGGCAATACTGATTATTGGCGGCAATCCTACTGAAGCGCATCCAGTGTCGATGCAGCATGTGTTTAAAGCCAAAGAAGAAAATAATGCACCAATAATCGTCATCGATCCTCGTTTCACGCGCACTGCTGCGCATGCCGACCAATTTTTGCGTATCCGTCCCGGCTCTGATGTGCCAATCATCTGGGGTATGTTATGGCACATATTCAAGAACGGCTGGGAGGATAAGGAATTTATTAGACAGCGTGTGTACGGTCTCGATGAAGTAAGAAAGGAAGTTGCAAAGTGGACACCCGAAGAAGTCGAACGGGTGTCCGGCGTACCAGAAGATCAGGTCTACACGGCGGCCAAGACAATGGCAGATCATCGCCCCGGTACCTTCATCTGGTGTATGGGTGGTACACAACACACAATAGGCAACAACAACACCCGTGCCTACTGCACCTTCCAGTTAGTACTCGGCAATATGGGTGTTTCCGGTGGCGGTACCAATATTTTCCGCGGCCATGATAATGTGCAGGGAGCTACCGATTTCGGCGTTCTGAGCCATACATTGCCTGGCTACTACGGTCTCTCTGCCGGCTCCTGGGGTCATTGGTCGAAAGTCTGGGGTCTGGATCCAGAATGGATCAAGGGTCAGTTCGATTCGGCCAGCTATGAGCAGAGCAAGGGCAAGGATGTCACCGCCATGCATACCAAGGGTATTCCGGTTTCACGCTGGATCGACGGTGTGCTTGAGGACAAGGCAAATGTCGCACAGAAGGACAATATTCGCGCGATGATTTTCTGGGGTCATGCACCAAACAGCCAGACCCGGGGCAAGGAAATGAAAAAGGCATTCGAGAAACTGGATACGCTGGTTATTATAGATCCTTACCCGACTGCATCTGCTGTAATGCATGATCGCACTGATGGTGTTTACCTGCTGCCTGCCTGTACACAATTTGAAACCTATGGTTCGGTAACGGCGTCTAATCGTTCTTTGCAGTGGAGGGACAAAGTAATAGAACCGCTGTTCGAGTCACTGCCAGACCATACCATCATGTACAAGCTGGCTAAAAAGATGGGTTTCAGCGAGCAGATGTTTAAAAACATTGAAGTAAAAAACGATGAACCTGTGATCGAAGATGTCACCAGGGAATTTAATAAAGGTATGTGGACCATCGGTTACACTGGGCAGACGCCTGAAAGAATGAAAAAACAGCAGCAGAACTGGGGTTCATTCGACTATACAACACTAAGTGCAGATGGCGGTCCATGTGATGGTGAGTACTATGGGTTGCCGTGGCCGTGCTGGGGCACGGGAGAGATGGGGCATCCTGGCACGCCGAACCTGTATGACGGCAGCAAAGCCGTAGCAGATGGCGGTCTGACTTTCCGCGCACGCTTCGGTGTTGAACGCGATGGCGTTAATCTGCTGGCAGAGGGTTTCCATTCCAAAGGTTCTGGTATCAAGGACGGCTATCCGGAATTTACTGACAAAATGTTGAAGAAGCTGGGTTGGTGGGATGACCTCACCGATGCTGAAAAAGCTGCAGCTGAAGGCAAGAACTGGAAGACTGACCTTTCAGGCGGCATTCAGCGTGTCGCAATAGAGCATGGCTGCTCACCTTTCGGAAATGCCAAGGCGCGGACAGTGGTCTGGACATTCCCGGATGCAGTGCCTATTCACAGGGAGCCACTGTATACATCTAGGCGTGATCTGGTTGAGAAGTATCCAACCTACGAAG
>JBLYYR010000044.1:0-8597 GCA_048550195.1 Arenicellales bacterium | reverse complement strand
GGTGTTTTGTAATCGGAGACAACAATGCCAGGAACTGGCAAATGAGTTAAGGCAACAGGGCTTCCATGCAATGGCCCTGCACGGCGATCTTGAACAAAAAGAACGTGACCAGGTGCTGATACAGTTTGCCAATAAAAGCTGTTCTATCCTTGTCGCAACCGACGTTGCTGCACGTGGACTGCATATTAACGATTTACAGGCGGTGATTAACTTTGAGTTATCACCGGATCCGGAAATACATATTCACCGGATTGGGCGCACAGGTCGTGCTGGCAATGAAGGTTTAGCGCTGAGCTTGTTCGTGGCCGCTGAGCAATACAAGGTCAAGGCAATAAAAGAATATCAAAAAGGCCCAGTCCAAATTGAAAAAAAATCTTCGCTGAAAACCAGGGAGAACTTCAGGCTCAATCCGCCGATGGTCACACTGTGTATTAATGGTGGTCGTAAAGACAAAGTACGGGCGGGTGATATCTTAGGTGCTTTAACTGCAAACACCAGTCTGCCGGGAAAAACGATCGGTAAAATTGATATTTCTGATAACGTGTCTTATGTGGCTGTGGAATACTCCATTGCTAAACAAGCCTTGAAAATTCTTTCAGAAGGTAAGATTAAAGGTCGTAAGTTTAAAGTACGAAGACTACGTTGACATTTCAATCAATGGGGTCGGACCAAGCCAACTCTCTGATAAGATAGAATAATGGATCTAGAATAGGCCATTTTCAGGCCTTAAAGGACCCATTTCCCCAGCTAAATAACAGCTTTAAGGTTGAAGTGTTATGCCAGGCCATGTCTGGCACATCACACACCGTTGACATAAGCAGGAATTTCTACTGAAGTTCAGCCGGGAGCGATGGTGCTGCTGGTTATTCCTGGCGAAGAAACGCTATGGACTTTGTGTGCCGAGCTATATCGTTACGTTGAACCATATTCATCTACTTGTCAGTCCCATGAATAACCAGCTGTTGAAATGGAATCTGCCAGTTATTCTCGCTGCAGGCATCAACGCACCAGCGCTGGATGGCTCTTCTTAGTCGATTGTAGAGGTCACCAACTTCCCCTCTAAAGTCTGCGATAACAACCAGGTCCAGTGATGACTCATTGGCGCGTTCAAATTCGACCCGCAGGTTGAGCAGTTTCTCGTCGTATCCTTCGTTGATTATCTGTTGATGAATATACTGCCGCAGTGTCTCGGGAATAGTGGTCGTGCTTTCCTGCTGCAGGGTATAGCTAATGCCAATGGTTTCCTTGATGCGGAAATTGGTCGCCAGGTTGCGTGGTGACGCAGAAAGAAAATCACTCATCAGGTAGGTGACCTGAGCACCTCCGCGTTCGACGAGCTGGACAAATTCACTGGAAATGCCAATAACCTTGCCACGCATGCCGTTGCTGAGCAGTACCCAGTCGCCTTTACGGCACGGGAACCAGGGTTCATTCGGGCGGCCGGGTCGTGATTTCTGACCAACCAGGTCGCTGATGGATACACGTTGTATCAGGTCGGCGATCGGGTTGACTAATATGCAGAAGAAATTTATCTGGTCGACCTGCCAGGGCAGTCCGTCGAGCAGGATGCGCTCACCCTCACGCACTGAACCGATATTTAGAAACAGCTGTACCTGGTGCCAGTAGCTTGGCAGGGTTTTGCGTAAGGTCAGCGAGATCCCGAGCAGAATAAGGATGCCGAGACTGAATAGTACCCAGTCCTCTACCACGTAGAAGACAACCATTGGCCCCAGAATGGCGAATATTATAGTTAACAAGCGGTGTATCAGTTCGATCACACGCATGCGGAAGCTGCGATGTTTCTTGCGGAATCCGGGGATGTAGCGAAACATCGCTTTATAGCTGAAATGTGATAGCAGCAGGATCACTAGCACGACGAGCAAGGCTTCACCCAGGTAGCGTCCGCGTTTGGCAAAAAAGGATTTAAGATAGCTTTGCGAGGCATCGCTTAGGGAGGATTCAGAATTCTCGAGCTTTTCCAGTTGCAAGCGGGCAGCCTGCAGCTCACCCTGCATCAATCCCTTTTGCTTGCGCCAGTTTACGCCGATGCTATTGAGTGACTGGATAACGGTCTTATCGGTGCTCGCGTCCTGTAGGGTTTGAATATGGATAAGCGCTTCGTCGATAGTTTGCAGGCGCTCTTCGTATTGGGCAATTTTCTCGCGCAAGTCTGATTTCTGCCGTACATGGGATGTCATTTCTTTCATTTCATCCAGCGCAGGTTTCAGCAAGCTGAAAAGTTCTTTACTGAAGTTGAAATCTTCGGCGATAGCCTGGTCCAGGCTGGTAATGTCAGCACCAGAAGCGATGATATCGAGATTTCTTGTTGTACTACGCAGCTCAATTTGTAGTTTCAGGAGTTGCTCCTGGAGTTCATTTTTTTCTGACTCTGACTTTGCCTGTTTAATCTGGCGATTGAGGTCTTTAATCTCCTTTAGCGTGTTATTGCGTAAGATGACGAAAGTGGTGAGCGTGCCAAGCGCATCAACGCTTTTTACAGGAGGTTCTGTAGCCGGCGCAGGGTCCTGTGCCATCGCCTGTAGCGGGAGTGCACTTATAAGCAGTGCAAATATGGCGTAGGTCAGGAGGTGGGTTGTAATCTTTGTTTTACGCACGCGCATGAATTAATACCGGTCAGACTGACAGTTTATCCTGGCGATTGCCACATTCAGATAAATCCACATCTTATCGTATCATCCCTGGTTTCACAGCATATTTAATCAAGGTAGTCAGCAGGGTTGTAATCGATAGCGAAATCAATAGACTCAGTAACATTTTATCTGCAACTCACGAGATGGCAGACGACAAATGTATGCGTACCTGGTGAGAACACACTCCAAAGGGAAAGCAGTGGAATATGTAATCGAAGGGTCTGGCCCATGCAAAAAAAGCGTGTCCGGCAAATTGCGAGCACCAACCCAGACTGTGCTATTCTTCAATGGGCTCAGGCTTCATCGCTTCCCCATAGATCGCCTGGTTGATTTTATCGTCGGTCAAATAATTTATATGAATTCAGGGGCGTTCAAATGAAAAATATTATGTTGTGCCATAACAATTCATGCCAGGTCGGTGGCGAGGAACTCCTGCAGCAGTGGAGTGATAATCCTGACAGCTGGATATGGGTCGACCTGCAGGATGAGCCAGCCGAGGCGGAGCGGGATTTCCTGGTTGGTAATTTTGCACTGGATGCCGGTTTGATCACAGAAGCCCAGCGTATACGCCATCCGCCAAGCATCGAGGTCTTCAGCAATTATATCTACCTGCTGTTGAAGCCGCTGGACGCCAAATCCGACTCAGTCGATTTCAATACGCTGCAGCTGGCGATGTTCGCCAGTGACCGTTTCCTTGTCACGCGTCATTCCAGGGAGTCACCTTATCTCTCCAAATTGTGGCAGATGATGGAGCAAAATGGTGGTGATAACGAAATACCGATGTCCATCATGATGTCCATGTGCAGGCGTGTTACGCAACGCTATGGAAAAGTCCTGCTCGACCTGGAACAACGCCTGGATGTGATAGAAGATGAATTGTTCGAGAGTCCATCTGACACCTTGATGAAAGAGTTGGTGGGTTACAACACCGGCCTGCGCAAGATGCACCGTATACTGACCTACTACGTGAACATTTTTGAGCGTTTGCAAGGGCACCTGCACAAGTCCGGTGATCAGCACCATGGCGAAATTGATGATATTTATTCCATTCTCGGTCGCTTCGAGAGCCTTTGTGCGATGTACCAGGCTGTAGTAACTGGCTTGATTGAAGCTTACATCAGCCTTAATGGCCACAGGCTAAACCAGATCATGAAAGTGCTGACTATCGTTACTGTGATATTTGTCCCTCTGACTTTACTGGTGGGTATATATGGGATGAATTTCGAATACATGCCGGAGCTTAAAAGCAAGCATGGCTATTATATTCTGCTGTCGGTAATGGTAGGGATTGTAGGGTTGCTGATGTTCCTGTTTCGGCGTATGCGATGGTTGTGAATCCGGTGATCAAAGGGGCAGATTGATTTAATTTAATCACTCCGACCCCTTTAACTATAATCACTTGCCTACAATTACCCGTTAGGCGATGATCGCTTTCAGAAATAGATTGTAAAGGCTTTGGGTAGGCGGATAGGATTTAAAGAAAGAGGGCGCCCCAGGACAAGAAAGAAGAGGGTGCATAAAACTAAATCACTCCGATCCCTTTAATTCACCAAGGAGAAAATGATATGAGAAATGTATTAAAGTGGCTTTTTATTTTATTGCCGATTACGATGTTATCGGCCTGTGATAATGGCGAGATATCTGAAACGAATACACCTGAGAAGGTACCCGCACCGGTCGCGGAGCAGAAGACAGAGAAACTGCAAGCGGCAGTCCCGATAGAGCCAAAAGTTAGTGAACAAGAACTTAGTGGTGAAGCCTTATATGCCAGTGACAAGGCACCCGACTCTATGCTTTATGATAAACCTCAGCAGGTAATAGAGGGTGTCTGGTCTGCTATCGGTGCTACTGCGCCGCAGAGGTATGAAAATTCTGGTCATAACAATAATCTGTCTTTCGTTATCACCTCTGATGGTGTTCTGGTTGTCAATGCTGGTGCCAGTTACTTACTGGCAGAAGCCTTGCATGACGAAATAAAAAAGGTTACTGATCAGCCCGTCAAATATGTTGTGCTGGAAAACGGCCAGAGCCATGCCATGCTCGGGTCAAATTACTGGAAAGCGCAGGGTGCGACCGTGATTGCGCATAAAGATGCTGCTCACGAGATTGAAGAAAACGGGGTTGCTATTCTTGAGCAGCAAAAAGAAGTTCTCAAGGAAAAAGGAGAAGGAACAGAGCTTGTACTGCCCGATGAGATCTTTGAAGATAAAAAAGTCATTGAGATGGGTGGCGTGCGGTTTGAACTGCTGTATCTGGGCCCAGCCCATAGTCCTGGTGATATCATTGTCTGGCTGCCGGAAAAAAATCTGGTTATTTCGGGTGATATGGCATTTCATCAGCGTATGTTGCCGTTGTTTGAACACACGAATACCGCAGCCTGGATAGAGACCTGGGACAAGTTTGCTGCCCTGGGTGCACAATATGTTATTCCCGGACATGGTGGGCCAACTGATATGGCCGAGGTCACACGTTATACGAAAGACTACCTGGTTTATCTTCGCGAAAATGTGGGTGCCGTCATTGACGATGGTGGTTCACTTCTTGAGGCCTATGAAATAGATCAGTCTGCCTACATGCACTTGCCAACAGCAGAATTTCTATCAAAGCGTAATGCTGGTCAAGTCTTTCAGATGATGGAGTTTGAATAAACGGCGAATGCTCACGATCACACTTCTTTAAAGGGGTCGTTCTTTAAAGGGGTCGGAGTGATTAAAACCTAATCACCCCGGCACTTTTGTTCTAGTGGGGTGGTTTGCTCGACCACTTTTCTGCATACCGGCTCATCACCGCGCTAACGGCTTCAGGAACGTCCTGCCCAATCATCTGCCTTTTTCCATCGGCAAAGAAGCCAGGCAGATCATAGGGCAGGCGCCGGCCCAGTTTCTCGAAAATGCGCTCCATCAACTCAGGATCCAGCGAGCGGGTGGCTGCAATGCCTGAATTGAGGTTGATGATGCGCCAGGGGCGCCATTCATTACTCCTGTCCTCATCCATTTGCAATTTTGCGGATGCTGCTTCAATGACTTCATCCATAATCTGGCACATCTCAGCGAGATCTTGCGGTTCGACCAGCCCGTTTACAAGCAAGGCGAAGCCATCAGCTGCTCCTTTAAGGTTGTCAATGGTCGCATCATGGCGCGCGAGCCACACTGCTAGTGACGAGTGTACACGCGAGACGTTATCCCTTTGATCCATGATCTCAAGCTTGCGGACCAGAAAATCGAGCCTGTCCAGCAGGTCGAGACCGTAAGAACCGAATTCACTCAAATCATCTGAGTCCATATAGCTTTTATCCGATTCCAGTGCAGCGGCGAACTGAAAAAAGTCGGACAAGGCAGAAGCCAGAGCGAGCGGCCCATCCTCGTCGTTCATGATTTTTTTCGCTTCCGCATCCCTGGCCAGTATTGCCTGCATGATCTCCAGTGCCAGCGGGGAAATGGCGTCTATTTTAATTACGATGTTGTTCATAGGCAGTGAAGTATAGCTGAGTTGGCCACATGCAACATAGTGCATATACGAACATAGAATTAAAGGAGTCAGAGTAATTAAATTTAAATCACTCTGACTCCTTTAATTACTATTACTTTTCTAATACCTGGCCTTCTATTGCCTCCTATTGCTATACCAAGAGCCCCAGAGAAAATAATTGACTCAACATGTTCGCTGCTAGTAAGGTGCTACTTAGTATATTTGTTGTTTTTATTGGAGGATGATTGCTATGAACAATACTAAAACGAAATTGAGCACCAATACCGAGAACAACCACGACGATTTAGAGCCGGTGATTGTCAATTTGGGTTCTGTCGAAAAACTAACTGGCAAACAGCCTCGTGGCGACAAGGCAGATGGTGGTGCAGCAGGTGGCGATTACAA
Organism: Arenicellales bacterium; assembly: GCA_048550195.1. Taxonomy (GTDB): domain Bacteria; phylum Pseudomonadota; class Gammaproteobacteria; order BMS3Bbin11; family BMS3Bbin11; genus BMS3Bbin11. The sequence continues at coordinate 2,073 of JBLYYR010000044.1, read as the reverse complement.
ATATGCCTCTGAAAGCCCGCGAGAATAAGTCAAAGAGACCTGCAAATTTTTCCAGCCATATCCGATGGTGCGAGATCGAGGGGTCGATTATCGTACTGGATATTTTGTGCGATGCCTATTTCGCCCTGGATCAGGAAACATCCAGGGCGTGGATTGCCTACACAAAGGATGATGTTCCACTACCTGTAAAGGTTGCGGAAGCGTTTGATAGGAATAACTGGCTACACCAAACCAGCTTGAAAACTGCCTGCTCTGATCCTCCTGTACAGGTTGGATTGAGCAAAAGCCGTTGGTTTTTGGGTATCATCAGCCTGGTGTCTGCGCGCTGGATGTTAAAGAGACATGGTTTTTCCCAGGCATACCAAAGTGCTGCGATGTGGACCAATATTAACAGCGTACCCAGTACTTCGATCAACGACGACCTTAAACGTTTCTTAGCAGCGGAGGCATGGTTGCCCTCGTTCCTGGGTGACCGGGACTGCCTGCCCCGTTCTCTCGCATTGTTTACGTACCTGCGTCGGCTGGGTCATCCAGTATCTCACGTAATCGGCGTGTCACGATTTCCCTTTGATGCACATGCGTGGGTCGAATATGACGGTACGCCATTGCTGGAATACGAAGTCGAACAAAAATTGCTGCCCAATGCTCGGATACCGAAAGGCCGGACACCAATCGCGATAATTGTTTAATTGATGAATTCCCTGGGGCCTAGAAAGCGCTTCGTTCTAAATATCGACATCAAGACAATGGAGGTCACAGGCTGGCCAAAACCGATCCGCCATGGATCTCTCGTGGTTGCTGTTTCGGGCGTTGTTGTGGAGGGAGGACGCCCCTCCCCCCAGGGAAACCGTGCCATCACCTCTGCCTACGTACGTTACGGCGCAACCTTTACGGCAGAGATCCTTGGCCAGTTCTGTGCCGTTGTGGTCGATGTCGACGCTCGAAAGGTCGTCCTGACCCAGGATTCTTTTGGAGTGCGCGATCTGTTTTACCTGCAGGATGGGTCCAGGCTAATTGTGGCCTCAGACCTGGACCTTGTTGTAGCGACACAGCCAGACCTCGGGCTTAATGAAACCTTCTTTGCCCAATTTATCGGGACGAAGAACCCTGACAGAAAATTAACACCATTTGAAGGTGTTCAGCGGCTGACCCATGGCTGGACAATGGTTTTCTCAGAAGATGGGATATCCAGGTTTCGGGCGTGGACACCGCCAGAACGGGCAGAGAATCCGGCACTTTGTCCTGATCCTGAAGAGCGCCTTAGGGAATTAATAGGAGAGGCTGTGGTGTCCTCCCTGCCCAATGAGGGAACTGTTGTCTGCGAACTAACAGGTGGGCTTGATTCCAGCTCAATCTTCACAACGGCACACCCGCTTTACGATCAGCTTCACGCTCTCACCTACGTTGCCGACCGTGGTTTAGTAGGTGATGACGAACTTTTTGCCGCTGAGGTTCTGAAGAAATACGAGGCGCCATGGAATAGGTTAGATCTCGACACCACTGACTTTTTGCCGGAGGATTTTGGAGGGTTTATTGCAGAGCCAAGAGCCATTCTTTATATTCATCAATTTATCGAGATCGAACGCTGCTTACGCGACGATGCGGCGGACGTGTTGCTAACAGGAGCACTTGGTGATGTGATTTTTGACTATTCAGGGATCACGCCTGCCTTCCTGGCTGATCCGTTGGCACGGGGCGCGATCCTTTCGGCCTATCGACTAGCACGGGACTGGGCTGCGGCTCGCGATGACATGAGGGCGTGGTCACACTATCTGCTACAGATAGGATGGCCGATCGCATGGCGTCACCTACGTGGACGTAGCGTGCTGGATTATCAGAAAGATCATATTCCGGCCTGGGTTTCGCTCAACCTGATCGATCGGTGCAAACCCGCCTATGCTGAGCCTGACCAGATCGCACCAAGAGTTGTAGAACCTGGGCGACAACATCTTTGGGAGTCGGTGTATGATCTTGCATCACACGAAAACTGTGCGCTTTTCCGCAGGCTTTCCGCAGATATACGCCACCCTCTATACTACCGGCCTTTGGTTGAATTTCTGCTAGGCCTCGATT
>JBLYYR010000043.1:0-6581 GCA_048550195.1 Arenicellales bacterium | reverse complement strand
TCTTGCGAGAACGGACCCCTTCAGCCACACTCTTGTCACACCTCAGTGTAGTTGTTAATTTACCGTCTTACCAGCTACTAATTTCAATGGTAGACCCTGTGTAAGTTTTTACATATAAGAAATGATTTCATTAGCCACTTATTGTTCCTGGCGAATTGGAATGTTATGTCAGGATACCATGAAGGATTATATCGTCTAGAAATAGACTAACCATCAAAAAAATGGCTGCCAAAATTGATAATGCTTCTCATCTGTCACCGCCCCCTTTGATTATCGAATAAAAGTCTGAAAAAGGTTTCCCGCACAGACGGACCTGAATCTCGAAAGAAGCGGTAATCGGCATGCGCCTGCGGCTGCTTGCGATCGATGACTATGCCCCATAACGGCCTCACGCTCGTCGGCAGCATACTGTAGCGGATGTCACCCAGTACATTTCCCTGCAGGGGATCAAAGGCCACGTAGCCATCAGAGAATTTTTGGAAGCGAAGTATGTCCCCATACAGCACTGACATCTCATCCAGCTGCGGCAGGTTTATGTCTAACGTGAACCGCGCAACGGACTCCCCCTCAATGACCTTGCCACTGCTGAACAGTCCGACGCGAATGGCATCGGCATGAATACGCTCACCATGAAGCGGATTGTCATGAACATACACCGAGCGCCATAGCACCAGGTTGGCGAGCGTGGGTTTCACTACCGACTGCATTGCCGTATGACCTCGCTGATCACGCAGGGCTTCAGCCACCTGCTCGGCGCGCTGCAACTGCACGAAGCCAAGACCGAGGTAGACTGTGCACAAAAGCAGGCCGGCAGCAGCGACTTGCCGCTGAGGCAGCCGAAGCCCCAGGATTAATGCCAGCAGGAGGGTCAGCGTGAACACGGGATCGACTATCGAGATGATATTGAAGGCCACGCGCTCATCCGTGAACGGCCAGAACAGATGGGTGCCATAACTGGTACAGGCATCCAGTACACCGCTCATGCTGTAACCGGCCAGGCAAAAAACATAGAGCCTTTTCGCCGACAAGTGCCGCCGCATAAACGGCCACAGCAAGAGCATGGCAAGCGCTGCCCCCACCGGGATAAAGAACAGGGAATGGCTGAAATGGCGATGGTATTCAATATTCAGCAAGGGATCGGAAGAGGATCGAATGAGGATATCCGCATCCGCCAATATGCCGGCCGCCACACCAGCCAGCGTGGCCATCTTTTTCTCATGCTTACCGGCAAATGACTGCGCCATCACACCGCCGAGCACACCCTGGGTCAGGATATCCATAATGAACTCATCGTCTACTTTTTAGAAGAAAGGAATCAAGGGGTCAGAGTACTTGAAATCTTCTTCTCATTATAGTCCCTGCCTTTTCGATTACCTTCATGAATAATTGGGACAGAACATAATGTGCTACTTAACATAATGTGCTACTTAACTTAATAGATCACGCCAGGTTCTTCAATTTTTGGGCGCCCATTTACCCCTTTAATTGTCATTCCATTTAAGGGCTCAGACTCCGTTAATTTCAGCTGCTCGATATCTCTAAGACGAAATATGAGACAGGGTAAGATCAAGTACTCTGACCCCTTGATTGCTGTTTTCATCAGGGGAAACGATCCGTTCATCCTGCTCAATCTATTTATCAAACGAAAAAAAAACATTGTTCAGCTGAGATTCAGAAAGCATTCATTACCATCTGATCTCTCATTATGCAGACACATAAATATTATTCTTTAACAAGGAGTGAACAGATGAAAAAGACAATTTTATCTTTTGTCGTAGCTGGAATGCTCACATCCCTGCCCGTATTGGCCGAGGATAATGAGACCTGGCAGGAAAAAATGAAGCGGCAGCTAAAGAATGAAGAACTGACCCAGGCGATAGGCGCAGTAACGGGCGCATTGATCGGGTCGCAGATAGGAGGCGGCAAGGGGAAAATCGTAGCAATCGCTGCAGGTACCCTTGCCGGTTACTGGTTGGGTGGCAAATTAAGTGACCATCTGAAGAATAGTGATCGCGTCGGAATTGCCAATACTACCGAACGCGCAATCCAGACGGGCGAAACGACAACCTGGGAAAACCCGGAAACCGGTATGCAAACGCGCGTATCCGTGTCCGACACACAGCCAGCTGATAAATACAGCCGCAACGGCAATAAAAAGGCAAAGCTCAGTCAACTTCCTCCCATCGAACTGGCCAACAGCTACTATACTCCCTCCGCAGATCTCAACGTGCGCGGTGGAGCGGGTACAGATTACCAGGTACTGCATACCCTGAAGAAAGGAACAGAAGTTCCCGTCATCGGCCAGGTGATTGATACTAACTGGTTACTGATTGCTGAAAACGGCAAGGCCAGCGGGTTTGTCTACGCACCATTGATGAGATTAAGCAATAACCAGGATCAGTTCGGCAATGCGATACGCGATTCTGTACTGCGCAACACACAACCGGAGCACATTCAGCTAGCGGCATCGAGTTGTCGCTGGGTTACCCAGGACGTGACCCTGCGTGATGGCAGGAAAGACACGCATTCATTCGAAATCTGCCGCCAGGCGGATGGCAACTGGATGGAGGTATAACATGATGCACTTGATTAAACCTGCTGCACACGTTTTACTTATTCTCTTTACCACGCTGACAGTCAACAGTGCCTGGGCAGAGCGAGTCCTGGCCCAGAACGATGATTCGAGCGTCACCACCCAGGAACCCTTTTTCTGTGACAGGACTGTAGACCTGAGCATTGAATCTGGCAGCCCCGATATATTTAACAGGGATTCTGTTCGTATGCAGGCGCTTATCGACAGCACTCAGGCAATCCTTCGCTATGAATGCCCGAGCCTGCGGGATGTTCGCATTACCGGTTACCTGCGCGGCCTTGAAAAGCAGGTATATTCCGCTAACGCGAGCAGCCAGAATAAATGGAAAGTCTCAGCAAAAAGTACCCTTGGGGAAAAACAACTTGAAGCACTGGATCGGCAGGCAGAGAGTGCTCTTAATCGACAACACACACTGGCCACAATCCAGCTGGATATGACCGTCGATGAAGTCGAACAAAAAGTCGGAAATGTTTTTGGCTCAGCCCCTGCCTATGACCACCTCACTGGACTAATGAAACTCGAACTTGGCGGATGCCCACGGGATTATCTTGATGGTAACAACATTACTGCCCCCGCAGCCGAATGGGTTTGCCTTAAAGCATGGTTTACGGATAAGCGAATCGCCAGGCTCTACAAGCTGAATTACATGCAGGTTGTGAAAGGCAGTATGCAGGACGTTCAAAGAACCCTGATCGAGAAATTCGGGCCTCCAGGCAAGGATATAACGGGTGGGAAAAGTAAGACAACGAAAATGATATGGAGCGCGGAGTCTGTCGGCGCTGACAACCAGGCCCATATCGAAGAAGTCGAAGCTAACCTCACTCGCATAGGCGATCATATTATTGTTGACATGATCATGCACGACCCGGAAGCAATTGAGAGGCCCGCTAAAGTGACCGAGTCCCCGGAAAGGGTGCAACCGAGAAGCCCGGTCAAGTTGAAAATATAAACCATTAATTCTCTTATAAGGGGTCGGAGTGATTAAAATTAAATCACTCCGACCCCTTTAATCCAATGCTTAATCTACGCTAAAGCATGGTCAGCTTTTCAAATACCCTGCCCCCTTGATTTTACTGGTGTCTGAGTTGATGCAGTGCCTGATCAGTAATATATTACGGGTGATTTATATTGTTTGGATTTTTGATGACTGTGACTGCTACTAATGGTCATCAACAGGGCACTTATGCCCCTGAGGTAAATGCAGCGAAGCTGCAGGTACATATCGTCCTACCTATGTCTATTATTTGGTTTTCCACAACGTGTCATGAGAATGAAAAAATTACTTTTAACAATACTTTTAATTTCTAGCGGATTAACAGGCTGTGCGGTTAACCCGGTTACCGGGAAAAATGAATTAAGCCTGGTTTCCGAGACACAGGAACTGCAGATTGGAAAACAAAATTACGCGCCCATGCGCCAGGCACAAGGCGGCGATTATATTGCTGATAAACAACTCACGGCCTACGTCAGTGAAGTTGGGCAAAAACTGGCCTCAGTAAGCGATCGAAAGCTACCCTATGAATTTAAAGTGCTCAACAATTCTGTACCCAATGCCTGGGCCTTACCCGGCGGCAAAATTGCACTGAATCGCGGGCTGTTAACTGAGCTGGCAAGTGAAGCTGAACTGGCTGCTGTACTCGGACATGAAATTACACATGCAGCAGCAAAACACAGCGCGAAGAGCATGTCGCGGGGCGTACTCATACAGGGAGCAGTACTGGCGGCAGTTATTGGTACACAAGGTACAGATTATGCACAGCTCACGCAAATGGGAGCAGGGATAGGTTCGCAGATGGTGACACAGAAATACGGGCGTGATGCTGAACGCGAGTCTGATTTGTATGGCATGAAATATATGGCCAAAGCCGGCTACGACCCACAGGGGGCTGTCGACCTGCAAAAGACGTTTGTCAGATTGTCTGAGGGAAAACGGCAGGACTGGTTAAGCGGCTTGTTTGCCAGCCACCCTCCCTCTCAGGAACGGGTAGAGAATAATATAAAGATCGCTGCCGAATTGCCTGAAGGCGGCAAAAAAGGCATCGATCGCTTTCAGTCAAAAACGGCCCATTTAAAACGTACTAAACCTGCCTACGAGGCCTATGACGAAGGCCGCAAAGCACTGTCTGAAGGTAACTCCAGCAAGGCAAGGTCACTGGCAAAAGAAGCGATTCGCATTGAGCCTCGAGAGGGCAATTTTCATGCATTGCTCGGTGATGTTGAGGAGAAAAATAATAATCCGCGCAAGGCAAAAAAATATTACAACAAGGCCATTAAATTAAACAATGATTTCTTTTATTATTATCTCAAACGCGGCCTGATGAACGAAGAACTGGGCGTTGCTTCATCGGCCAAACAGGACCTGGAAAAAAGCATCGAGCTTTTACCCACGGCGAATGCCTACAACTCACTCGGTAATATTGCAAAGCGTCAGGGAAATTATTCGCAAGCCAAAACCTATTATGCAAAAGCAGCGGGAAATGACAGCAGTGCAGGAAAAGCCGCCTATGGTTCATTGGTTGACCTCGACCTGGCAGATAATCCAGGAAAGTATTTATCACTGCGAACTGGCCTGGATAGTAACGGTCGATTGAAGGCTGAGGTCGCTAATCCCACACCAAAAGATGTCAGAGACCTGGTGATTACTGTCCAGTTCCAGGATGTATCAGGTCGAACACGTCAATTCAATCGTACATTTAGCGGCACACTACGTGCCGGCAGTAAGGAAGTTGTCGATCTGGGCCTGTACAATTTATCCAAAGAACAACAGCGCAGCCTTTCTACATGGCTTGTTGGTGCAAAAGTTGCTCGTTAGAGCGCTAGCAAACCCTGGTACTGAAAATCAAACAATGGGGGTCAGATCACAGATTTCTCTAATATAAGCAATAACCGTGTTCTGACTCCAATTCTGGACCCCATTTCTTCTTCATGGTCGCCAGGACCCACAGCATTATTTGTGAACCTTTGATTGCCCCTGACTCTTGCATCAAGCAGCCACATCAATTGAAACATGCAAGCCTAGCCGGAGAGCAAAATCAATTAACATGTCTAAACGGAATTCATTAATCTTTCCTTTTCGTAGCGCGGATACACGAGGCTGGGTAATGTGAAGCCTCTCAGCAATATCAACTTGCTTCTCTGCACTTTGATCCAGTTTGGCATTGATTTCAATCATCAACTGAGAACGTAGTTTCAAATTTTCCCTTTTTACAGGATCTTCTTCCAGAGCATCCCAAACACTATTAAATTTAGTCGCCATTATTGAACCTCCTGAATCACTACCTTTAAACGTTTCCTGGCAATTTCTAAATCCTTTTTAGCCGTCTTTTGTGACTTCTTTTTAAACGCATGTAATACGAATACAGTATTGGCATACTTTGAAATATAGATCACACGATAAATACCCTGATCATCTTTGATGCGGATTTCCGTTACACCTGCACCAACCATTTTCATCGGCTTCCAGTCAGTAGGTTCAATTCCACGCTGAACTTTATCCAACTGATAACCCGCTTCGCGCCGGGCATCTTCTGGGAACTGTTTTAAATCGTTAAGAGAACGATCTACAAATGAAATCCTTTTCATTATTAATACTCAATGTTGATAGGTATAAATTATATATGTAGAAATATAATTATACAACTACATGAATAACTAGCTGTTTAAACTATAGGTAGGGATTATAAGATTAAAGTAGTTATTTAGCTGGGGAAATGTGACCTTTAAGACCTGTAGATGGACAGTTCTAGACCCTTTATCCTATCTTAGAAATGAGTTGGCTTGGTCCGACCCCCTGAATTAGACTTGAATTATCTCAATTCTGTTTTCTTCTTCAACCCAGTCATAAGCATTTCACCAACCATCCTGGTCAAGCCCTGCACTGATTCGTCAGTCTCGGCTTCACCACTGAGTTGGCCACAGGTAATGAGCATAGAAAGGCCATGCACCATGGACCAGTTGGCAAGGGCGATTTCCATTCGATTATCAGATT
>JBLYYR010000042.1:0-18338 GCA_048550195.1 Arenicellales bacterium | reverse complement strand
GCGCATCGTCGGATTCATGGCCTGCTGGCACATGGCATTGATTTCTTCCAACAGTTCATCAATTTCCCTTTCCTTTAGTTTGGCTTCGCGCTGAACCATGGAAAGGTTATTTCTTGCTTCTGCGTGGTCAAATGTCTGAATAACCTCATCCTTGATGGTTGATTCTACTTCTGACTGCGGATCATTCCCAAGTGTACCTGCCAGTCTTTTCTTCAGCCTGACACTTGCTTCCTTGGCAATTCGATATTCATTTGCCCTTCTGGACTCCACTTCCTTAATTTCCAGAAATTCCACCATACTCCCATTAAAAGTTTTTACCTTGAGTAAAAACTGGTGGGTAAAGTTCATAAATGGGGTAAAAAAGTCAGCACTTTCCTGGGGCGTCACTTTGAGGCGATCAAAATAACTGCGTAAATAGGAAACTTTTCGAGCAATAATTTCTGTACTACTTTGTATTCGTGTACTAATTTTTGATAAATCGCTAAAAGCAGTGTGCATTTCTTCGTTGAAACGCAGGATTTCAATAAGCTTACGCAGCATTGTTTCTTCGCCACTGGTACGAAGGAATAATGCTTGCAGGCTCTGTTTTGCATCACGCATCTGGGACTGTGACAGAAGATTATTCTGTTCGGTGTACAGAAGTGCCGTCATGACGATCAGCATTTCCTTCTGTTTTTCCCCGATTGCTGTATTTCCTATCTGATCCATTGCTTTTTCAATAAGTTATCTTTGAGAAACGTCTATTTAGTCGATCACTTGATGGCATATTAGAAAATTATTATGGACAAAACACGCCACCTCACGATAAATCTAGTTGACTGAGGTTTGATTGTCAATCTGTTAAAATATTTTCATAAAATAATTAATGACTTCCATGGCATATTTAATGTCTTTTCCTACGCTTTCTGCTTCTTCCCGACGGCTTTCCTTCGTAGGGGTTGGCTCCTGACCTCATTTCAAGCCGAATTGGCGTTCCCTGCAATTTTGCTGATTTTCTGAAGGTATTTATCAGATATCGTCGGTATGAACCCGGCAACTTTTTAAGTTGATTACCGTGTATTACGATAACAGGTGGATTATGCCCTCCCTGATGGGCAAATTTTGGCTTCATACGCCGACCGGATATCATTGGTGGGGGTGTTTTTTCAACAGCCTTTTCCAGAATGCGGGTAAGAAAGGAAGTAGGAAGATCCTTCATTGCTGCATCGTAGGCACGTTCCACCGCCGGAAAAATATTCCCTACGGCAGTACCATGCAATGCTGAGATATAGATGAGCTCAGCGAACTGCAGAAAAATAAGCTTGCGGTCAATATCATCTTTAATTCTGAGCCGCTGATCAGGGCTTAGCCCGTCCCACTTATTCACGACGACAACCATTGCCTTACCCTGCTCAATGGCGTAGCTTGCAAGGGTGGCATCCTGATCTGAGATTTCCCGTCGCGCATCAAGCATCATCAGCACGACATTCGCCTGATCTATCGCCTGTAATGTCTTTATTACAGAAAACTTTTCTATTTTTTCATCAACCTTACCCCGCCTTCTGACACCGGCGGTATCGATCAATGTGTAGTCTTTACCTTCTCTCTGAAAAGGAATCCTGATGCTGTCACGCGTGGTACCGGGTCGGTCAAAAACAACCACACGCTGTTCGCCCAGCAAGGCATTAATAAGTGTAGATTTTCCTGCATTAGGTCGGCCGATTACCGCAATAACAGGACCCGAATCCTCATCTTTATCTTTCGCCTCTGGAAAATCATCCAGTATTGTGGACATCAGCACTGAAACGCCCTGCCCGTGCGCAGAAGATATTGGCAGGGGCTTGCCCAGGCCCAAAGCATAAAAATCTGACATCAGCTGGTCAGTATCCAGGCCTTCTGTTTTGTTCACCGCCAGGCATACCTGTTTGCCGAGCTTCCTCAGACGAACAAGGATACGGTCGTCAAGCGACGACAACCCTGCACGACCATCAACCAGAAATATTACAGCATCTGCTTCTTCAGCGGCATCCCATGACTGTTTAGACATCATAGATTGCAAGGGATCGGTGCCATCATCAAGGCCACCTGTATCAATTATGATAAAGGACTTGTCATGATACCGGGCATTGCCATAAATACGATCACGTGTAATCCCGGGTTGATCATCGACAAGCGCATCCCGGCTCCGGGTCAGTCGATTAAATAAAGTGGATTTCCCAACATTTGGCTGCCCTACAAGAGCGATAACAGGTTTCATGGATAAACAACGCGGTTACAGTTGAAATGACACAGACTATTCTGCGAGCTTCCAGGCATAAACATCACCGTCCACAGTCTGAATCCAGGCAGAATTACCCCGTGTAACCGGTTGTGCAAGCAATTCACCACCTGCCTTTGCCCTACCTGCTATTTCCCCTGTGCTGGCCTCAAGGACATGTAAATAGCCATCCTTATCTCCAACCAGGATATAACTACCCAAAACAGCGGGCGATGTCAGGCCTCTGTAAGCCAATTTGTCCTGCTCCCAGAGCGTCTCACCCGTTTTTTGGTCAACTGCAAAAATTATATCGCCTTCGCCTATTATATAAACATGGCTTTCATCTACATCCATATCTTTACTGGTAGATATTTTACTTTCCCAGATCATGCTGGCGGAAGGCGCATTAATTGCAATAAGTCTTGACTGGTAGGCTGCCGTAAAGACCGTTTCGTCAATTATTATAGGTCTTGCATCAACGTCAGCCAGTCTTTCAATCTCGGTTTTACCAATATCGTCACCAACCCGCACTTCCCAGAGTCGTTGTCCATTATCAAGCCGTATCAACATCATTTTGCCGTTATCAAAACCTGCAAAAACTACATCACTAACTACCAGAGGTCGACCTCTACCACGCAGCAGAAGACGTGGCGTTGATTCCTGCAAAGTCCAGATTAGTGAACCATCAGTCGCAGATAAACCTACCAGCCGATTGCCAGAAGTTGGGACAACAACTACATTCTGCCCGCCATCGGGACTGGCAAGTACGCCGCCATTAACTTCACCTACCCACGCTGGATTACCATTACTGGCATATAAAGCAACAACTTCACCATTCTCGGTACCAGCAAGCACCAGTCCATCTCCATACCCGACACCCGCAGACAGGGCCAATTTAAGCTTTCTACTCCATAGCTTTTTACCTGTATCTGCATCAAACGCAGTAATCACACCCTCCGAGGATGCGGTATACAGCGTTGTATCGACAAGCATTGGCTGAATTTGCTTATTATTTTTTATTATCTTCCCACTGGAAGCCTTCCATACCCGCTGCAGCGTCACCTTCTCTGCAAAGGTCTCAAGCTTTGTGGGTTCTGCCTCATTATCACTATTTCCCATGCCGGGGATCACACCTTTGACGGTTGAACATCCCGCAAGAAAAATCAAAACGTGGATAAGTATGAGAGTTTTTACTTTCATGAACTAGTATCCACCGAGATGGCATCCAGCTTCATCTTCAAAACCGGCTCATACATAGACCCGGCAGACAAACCATCTATAGCAGCACGGTAAGCATCGCGCGCTTTGTCAGCTTGCTTAAGGCGAAGATAAATATCTCCCCGCATCTCGTAATAATGTGATTCAAACCCTTCCATATGCTCTACGCTGAGTATTTCAAGAGATTCATCCAGTTTTCCTTCAATCATTAATATACTGGCAAGCCTTATCCTTGCTGTATGCACGGTTTCAAACTGCCTGGAATTTTCTATCGCCCAGTTTAATTTTTCCCTGGCTCCTTCAATATCTTTGTTGTCATAATTTATACGTGCCAGTATCAATGCAGCTTTACCGGAATATGCCGTGTCATCATAGTCATCGATAATTTGTTGCCCCGCGTTAATTGCCTTGACTGTGATTCTGTTACCCTCAGCATCATTTTTCAGCATTTCCTGATAAAGCTGTGATGCGGCTTCAGCTCTCCCGGTTTTATACTCACCCCACCAGTTAAATCCGATAATTATTGATAGCCCCAGTACCACCCCAGAGATAATTGGGGTACGGTTTTCCAGCCACCATTTTCTTGCTTTTTCCTGCTCGTCATCTTCTACAAGGTTAAGATCCACTATTTCACTCCGTATTTTCTAGATAACTGCTAACTTCTGTAAGCAGATTTTCAATAGACACTGCGTATTGTTTACCATTATCCAGTTGCTTTATAGTCACTGAATTTGACTGTAATTCATCGTCGCCGATTATCAGTGCCAACCGGGCACCACTGCGATCTGCCTTTTTTAACTGGCTTTTAAAGCCCGTACTGCCAATATTGCTAATCACCGAAAAACCCGCATTACGCATTTCCATTGCCAGCAACAGACCTGTTTCGTGGGCAGATTCAGAAGTTTGAACGATGTACACATCCTGCCTTTCCTGTTTTTGACAAAGTTGCTCGATAGCCAATAATTCAACCAGTCGCTCCATGCCGATGGCAAAGCCGGCTGCAGGTGTAGGTTTACCACCGAGTTTTTCAACCAGACCATCGTACCGCCCACCACCGCAGATGGCATTCTGAGCACCCAGCTTATCGGTAGTCCATTCAAAAACTGTGTGGCTGTAATAATCGAGGCCACGGACCAGGTTCTGGTTCCGAACATAGCTAATTCCCAGCTTTTCAAGTAATAGCTGGACGCGCTGAAAATGTTCCAGGGAGGCCTCATCCAGGAACTCAAGTATATCCGGTGCAGATTTATTTAATTCAATAACAACATCGTTCTTGCTATCCAGGATGCGCAACGGGTTTGTTTCAAGGCGACGCAGGGAATCAGCATCCAGGCTGTCTCGATTAGACTGGTAGTAGTTGACCAGTGCATCGCGATATTTTATTCGGGACTCAGGACTGCCAAGTGTATTTATTTCAAGCTTCACCCCAGACAGTCCGAGTTTTTTCCATAACTGGCTGGTTATTGAAATAACTTCTACATCCAGATCGGCTTCAGCCATGCCATAAGCTTCCACACCAATCTGATGAAACTGTCGATAACGACCTTTTTGTGGGCGCTCATGACGAAACATTGGCCCGCTATACCAGACTCGTTGAATTGCATTGTGCAGCAGGCCATTTTGTAACATTGCACGCACCACCCCCGCCGTTCCTTCCGGCCTGAGAGAGAGTTGATCACCGTTTCTATCCTGAAATGTGTACATCTCTTTTTCAACAATATCGGTTGCCTGGCCTATTGATCGCGCAAATAATTCTGTTTTCTCTACCACGGGAAGCCTGACCTCGTGGTAGCCAAATTGCCTGAAAACCTCGCTAGCTGCTTGCTCAAGAAATTGCCAGCACGTTAATTCATCGGGAAGCTGGTCATTCATACCCCGAATAGCCTGAATGGAATTTGACATGTTCTACTGTGTCACAGCTTCGCCAACGGTAAAACGTGCAAACACACCCCTGGTGTGGCTTTCTACATTGATGATTTTACCCTTGAATTTAACCTCCACGCCCTGAGCAAAACCAAAAAATAATGATATGGGTAAGTCACCGGCAAGGGAGATCTTTTCACCTGCTTTCACAGTCCGATATAGCAGTTTTTTGCCGTTGGCGTCACGCACATCAGTCCAGCTATCCCTGCTGTAATTTATTATCAGGAGACCACCAGTATCGTTTAGGTCATTACTGGTATTCGTTGCTTCGACAGTTTGTGCGATATTTTCTGATATTTCAGGAGTAGAGGTTGCTGATATTGCAAGAGCAGGTGTTTCTGTCTCGGTCCCGGAAACCAGCTCTGGCAAATTAGCATTGTCCGGGGCTAGCTCCGGCTCAATGGTATTTTCTGAAACCACCTCCGGCTCAGTTGCTGGTAATGCTGGTGATTCATTTAAACCAGAATCAGCCAATCCGGTATCCGCCAAACCAGGATCACCTGCCGATTTATCCAGATTGAGGGTGCTTATGCCAACAGGAACTTCTTCAAGGACTGGCTTTTCATTAACTATGGGGGAGTCTGAACTGCTATCAGTCAGCGACAGCTCATTATAGGGTTCCAGCACCCATACAGCACTGAAGACAATGACGGCTACAATACCCGCTACAGCAACCATCCACGTAGCATTGCTTTTTTTATTATTTTCGCTTTCAGCTGGCATGCTTGCCTGTATCGGCACAGTATCCGTGGCACGAGTCATTCGGGCAAATGCCATCAAAATTTCATTTTCAGGTACACCAACCAGGCGGGCGTAGTTTCTCAGATATCCCCTGACATACGTTTCTTCTGGCATTTTGGAATAGTCATCTTCATCCAGTGCCAGTACTTGTGACGGGGTTAACCTTATTTCGTAAGCCACATCCTCCGGACGAAGGTTTTTTTCCTCTCGCGCAATTTGCAAGAGCCGTCCCGGCCCGAGTACCGTATTCTTACCATTTGGGAACATATCTTCATTCACTGCGGTGTTTCTCGTTCGTTAGTAATTAAGCTCTTTTGCCTGGCTGGATTCTGGGTATCTGCTACGCAATTTTAAGGCATAGCTTGCCGAGGCATTTTTGTCACCCAAAGTTTTTTCAGTCTGTGAGGCGATATATAAAATTTCCGGACCACCCTTTGCTCCAAGCTGAAAATAACGCTGGTACCAGGCGCGTGTTTCCAGTGGTTTGCCATTTCTATAGCTAATTTTGGCCATTTGCAGAAGAGCATCAGGAGAATTCGGGTTTATTCTTAGTGACTGACGCAAAGCATTCTCAGCTTCTTTGTATTTCTCCTGTTTACTGAAGCACGCCCCTACATTCATCAGCAGTCTGGCCCTCGCCTTGTACAGCACATTGTTGAGTAAAGAGCGATAAAGATCTTCTGCCTTCTTGTATTTTCCGTCGCGGCACAACAAGTTCGCATAATCATGCTGGGCGCTTGGTAAGGGGTCTGGTTCAGCTATTGCCCTCTTGAAATAATGTTCTGATTTTTCCGGTTTATTCAAGCGAATCTGAATCAGCGCCATGATGTAATTTGCTGACTTGTTTTTCTTGTCAAGATCCAGAGACCTATTGATTTCCTCGATGGCAACGTCCAGCTGGCCACGTTGTAAATAATTACCCGCCAGATCAGCATGGATTTTTGCTCTTTCCTCAGGGGGATCGACATCCGGCTCAGGAAAAGCCTTCTCCGTAACACAGCCACTGAGAAAAGTCAGAAAGACAAGAATTAAGTATATTTTCAATGTATGTCACCTGTTATTTGAACCTGATGCAATCTTTCTGAACGTCTTGTTCTGTCCATGAAATCACCTGCAAGCTGACCACAGGCAGCATCAATTTCCTCACCCCGGGTTTTTCGTGTGACTGTCATGATCCCCTTCCGCATCAAAATATCGCGAAAATGGTTTATTCGCGACAGTGAAGAACTTTGATAGCCACTGTTTGTAAACGGGTTGAATGGAATTAGATTAATCTTACACGGAACATTCGCAACAAGTTTTGCCAGCTTCCTGGCATGCAGGTCCGTATCATTCACGTCGGCCAGCATAACGTATTCAAAAGTGATCTTCTGATGCGGCAGACCTTTTGTATAATCACGGCATGCCTGCATTAACTTTGCGACCGGATATTTCCTGTTAATGGGTACCAGTTCGTTTCGCAAGTCATCACCCGGAGCGTGTAGTGAAACAGCAAGACTTACCGGGCAATCCTCACTCAAACTTTGCATTTCTGGCAATAAGCCAGAGGTACTTAAGGTGACTCGCCGCTTTGACAGGCCATAAGCAAAATCTTCCTGCATCAAGGTCATTGCCTGAATAACATTTTTGTAATTCAGTAGGGGTTCACCCATACCCATCATGACGACATTAGTGACTGGTCGATTATTGTCGTCACTTACCAGCAGCTTATTGGCCAGTCGCAGCTGCCCGATTATCTCTGCCGCCGACAGGTTACGATTGAAGCCCTGCCTGGCTGTGGCACAAAAACTACAGTTCAATGCACAACCCACCTGCGAAGAAACGCATAAAGTGCCGCGACCGGGTTCCGGTATAAAGACGGTTTCAATGCTGTTGCCGTCTGCCAGCCTTAACAACCACTTTCGTGTACCATCTTCCGATATCTGATCATTGATAATTTCAGGCACGAGGAATGCCGCCTGGCTAGAAAGGCTGTCACGTAGCGACTTGCTCAGGTTTGTCATCGCTGAAAAGTCACAGATGCCCTGCTGATGCACCCATTTCAGCACCTGGGTCGCACGAAAGGGTTTCTCACCTAAAGAGGCAAAATACGATTCCAGTGCCTGGCGGTCATGACCCATCAGGTTCAACAAAGGTGCTTGTGCAGGTGAAATTTCGGTCACAGATAATTCCATTTTTATATTCCGGGATGTGTCTGTTGGCGGGAATTAATACGAACCCGGAAAATATATTAATAACAGCGCCCAACTCATTGAAAATAATAATTAGTCTTTTACAGGAAATAAAGGGCTTAAATGAGCTTAAGGGCGTGTATTCTACCTGTCTGACGCAAGACGGGCAATTAATCTGCTACCTTCGATGCCGGTAATTTCTGCGGTGATCAGGTCTCCCTGAACAGGGCTTTCACCCTGAACAACTACCGGCAGGTATTCTGCCGACCGGCCAAATGACCATTGCGGGTGGTTTTTGTCCGGCTTTTCTACCAAAACCGATACGCGGTAGTGCTTTTTAAGAAGGGCGGCGAACAGCTTGTCGCGCACCTTTTCACCTGTTTCAATGAGGATGCGCGTCCGCTTTTTTCGAATATCATGGGGAATCTGACGGGGTATCCGCGCTGCGGGAACACCCGGTCGGTCTGAATAGCTAAAAACATGCGGGAAAGCAATATTCAGTCGCTCAATCATCGCGATACTGTCTTCGAAGGCCTGCTCTGATTCGGTCGGGAAACCGGTCATGATATCAGCACCGTAGACCGCATGCGGGATTCTTTCTGCCAGCGCAGCCACCCTCTCATACATCAATTCTGCCGTATAGCGCCTTTTCATGCGCTTAAGAATAAGGGTATTACCGCTTTGCAATGAGAGATGGAAATGCGGACATATTTTATCTTCCCCGGCCAGCACGTCGATCAGCTCTGCATCCAGGTAGGACGGGTCGATCGAGCTTATACGCAGCCTGAAGTCACCGGAAATACAGCAAACCTCACGTAGCAGGGTTGCCAGGTTATAGTTCTGCTCACCATCAAGCTCACTCCCATAACTGCCGATATCCACACCACAGAGGACTATTTCGCGGTAGCCATTCAACACCAGCCTTTCTATCTGCCGTCTAATTAAAGTGATTGGAAAAGAACGGGAAGGCCCGCGTGCGGTATGAATTACGCAAAATGTACAGCCCTGGTTGCAACCCTGCTGTACCTGTACAAAAGCGCGTGTATGCCCATCGCAGCTTTCGATGATGCTCTCCGGTAGCGAGACATGTTCATTGACATCACCAACCAGTACTGGCGGCAACTTACCCTGTATAAGTTCCGGCAATAAATCATGTAAATCCAGTTTTCGATCATTTCCCAGTACCAGATCAACGCCGGGAATGGCTGCGCAGGCCTCAGGCGAAATTTGCGCATAGCAGCCAGTTACCACAATAAGTGACTGCGGATTCTGCCGAATCAGGCGACGCACCGTTTGCCGGGCCTGCCTGTCCGCCTCGTTAGTAACGGTGCATGTATTCACGATATACAGATCAGCTTGATCAGTATGGTCCACCTGCCGCCAGTCAATATCCTGTAAAGAATGGCCAATCAAACCAGACTCAAACAGATTGACCTTACAGCCGAGGGTCGTGGTTGCGAATGAATGCTGCTTCAAAATTAGACCTGGCTACCGTTGTTTTTACGAGTGCATTTAGTAACCTCTGATCAATTCATGAACTCGTATATTACGCCTAAAATATCCACTTTTTTCGTTGCACCACGGGCATTTCCTTCGGTAAAAATCTTCGCTATTGCCAGCTATTAGGTGCGATTTCCGCCTCAAACTGAATATTTGTATCGAAATCTACTTTGTCTAGAATCAATCAGAGATTCCTTAAGTTTTATGTTCTATGTGTTACGGGATACGAAAAACCCAAGACGTTCTCCGTTCTCATTCCCGTTCTTCAATCCAGGCCATCTGGATTGCTTCAAGTATCCTCTCACCACAATGTTCGGGATCATCATTGAAATTTTTCAGAGCCATCACCATTTCCATCAGTTGAGGGAACGAAATGGTCAAAGGATCAACCTCTGGGCTGTTATCGGCCAGTTCTATTGCAATATCAAGTGTATCCGTCCATTTCATCGTCATTTCATATCTCCTGCTTGTGTTCCTTCAACCTGATAAAACCGGGTTGAAGTAGCACTAGTGGTTCTCAGATACCTGGTTAATGGTGTATTTAGGGATTTCTATAACCAGGTCCTCATCGGCAACGACAGACTGACAGGAGAGGCGTGAGTCCGGTTCCAGTCCCCAGGCCTTGTCCAGCATATCCTCTTCATCATCGGTCGGCTCATTCAGGGAATCGAAGCCCTGTTGTACAATGACGTGGCAGGTGGTGCAGGCACAGGCCTTTTCACAGGCATGCTCAATCTCTATGCCATTTGCCAATGCAGCATCCAGAACAGTCACACCGGGCTCTACTTCTATGTCTATCCCCTGAGGACAAACCTCCTGGTGCGGCAAAAAAGTCAATTTCGTCATTATCTACTCACTGAATTCATTAATATTATGTCCCGCCATCGCATCCTGGATACTGGCGTTCATGCGACGCGCAGCGAAAGGCTCAGACAATCCATTTAACTTATTGATTGCCTGTTTGATGTTATCTGCGTCGTCTATTTCTTTTATTTTCTTAAGTGCCTCCATGCACTCCAGCAAAGTACTGCGTTCATCATCATCCAGATGGGTATTGCCATCAATAGCCAGGGCACTTTCCAGAGCACTGATCGCGCGATCAGCTTCTACCCGCTGCTCAGCCAGCTGCCGAGCCTGAATATCATCGCTGGCATGTACTATTGAATCACGTAGCATCTGCTCCACTTCTGCATCAGTCAAACCGTAAGAAGGCTTAACATCTACCCGGGTTTCCGTGCCAGTCGTGGCTTCACGGGCACTGACACTCAGCAAACCGTCCGCATCGACCTGAAAGCTCACTTTCACACGTCCGCAGCCTGCTGCCATAGGAGGAATCCCTCTGAGCTCGAAACGTGCCAGAGAACGGCAGTCCGAGACCAGTTCCCGCTCACCTTGCAGGACGTGAATCGACATCGCCGTCTGGCCATCTTTGTAGGTAGTAAACTCCTGTGCACGGGTAACCGGAATGGTTGCATTGCGCGGGATAATCTTTTCCACCATACCCCCCATAATCTCGATACCCAAGGAAAGCGGAATAACATCTAATAGCAACATATCCCCTGTGGCTCGATTGCCAATCAGGATATCCGCCTGTATCGCTGCACCGATGGCTACAACCTGTTCCGGATCGACGCCGGTGTAGAGCTTCCTGCCAAAAAATGTCTCCACCTTTTCCTGTACGCTGGGCACCCGGGTTGAACCGCCAACCATCACAATGCCATCGATATCAGTCTTATCCAGACCGGCATCACGCAGACAGCGACGGCAGGGTAATAATGTTTTATCAATAACCGGTGCAATAATGGCATTCATGCGTGAACGATCCAGTGAAATATTCTGAGTATTGCCATCAGGCAGGGATAACTTAATCACTGTTGAATTATTGTCGGTCAGTGCTTCTTTGGTAGCCCGAGCAACAACCATCACCTGGCGTAGAAAATGATTGTCTGCGGATAATTTAGACTGGTTTATCTCATCTAGTATCCATTCTGCTATCAGCCTGTCCATATCATCGCCCCCCAGCGCCGAATCACCGGCCGTTGCCAGCACCTCAAACACGCCTTTGTTCAGTCGAAGAATAGAGATATCAAAGGTGCCACCGCCAAGGTCATAAATGGCATACACACCTTCAGAACCTTCATCCAGCCCATAGGCAACCGCAGCGGCTGTCGGTTCATTTAGCAGACGCATGACATTCAGGCCTGCCAGTCTTGCGGCATCCTTTGTTGCCTGCCTCTGTGCATCATCAAAATAGGCGGGAACAGTGATCACGACCCCACCGAGCTCACCCAAGAGCGCCTGCTCGGCACGTTTTTTCAAGGCAGTAAGAATCTCAGCACTCACCTCAATGGCACTGCGTGGTCCATCGGCAGTAATGATACGAGGAACGTTGGCTGATTCATCAACAAAGTTATAGGGAAGATGATCGTGTAGCGTCTTAATGTCTGCCGTTTTCCGGCCAATCATGCGCTTCGCCGATGATATGGTATTCATCGGGTCTTTAACCATCTCAGTCAATGCCGGGTAACCAATCTGCGTGTCACCTTTTTCACGAAACCTGACTACTGATGGCAACAGGCAGCGGCCCTCGTCATCAGGTAGCACGCTGGCTTCACCGCTGCGCACTGTAGCGACCAGCGAATTGGTGGTGCCCAGGTCTATGCCTGCCGCCAGACGATGTTCATGCGGATTGGTAGATTTTCCCGGTTCACTTATTTGCAGCAGTGCCATTGATGATTTCTCGCCAGTAATCGTTGTAATGTATGGTGTATTTTAAGCAGAGATGATGTCATTCAAAGAATGGCTCTTCAGCCTCTTCAATTTCATTTTGCATACGACGAAGAAATTGTAATTCGCGCACCAGATGACGCGCCTTATCTAATTTACTATCATCTGGCCCGTCCAGAATTTCTCCTACCTGTGCAATTCTTCCAGCAAAATCACTTTCCACCTTAGCAGACAGGTGATTCAGGGCATCCAGCGAAGATGAGCGAGCGGCATCCAGTTCTTCACGTAATTCTATCTGTTGCATTAAAAACTCTGGATCCATGCGGGTATCGTGCTCTTCATCAGTGCTAATTCCATCGAGAGATAGCATATATCGCCCACGCAGCACAGGATCGTTCAATGTTGTAAAGGCCTCATTGATCATTGCCGCATATTGTGCAGAAATTCGGCGATCCTGCTCAGTCGCACTGGCAAAATTATCGGGATGAAATTTGCTTTGTAGCTCACGAAAACGATCCCGCAGTAGATGCCGGTCAAGCGAATAGGACTTTTCGATAGAGAAAAGATCGAAATAGTTATTTTCGAACGGAGTTTCCATGATCAGGGGTGCACGTACTTTGCAGGCAGGAGAACAGGATAATGACTCTTACTAAACGGTAAAGCTTTCCCCGCAGCCACAGGCATCTTTAACATTCGGGTTATTGAACTCGAAACCTTCATTAAGGCCATCCCGTTTATAGTCAAGTTCCGTGCCGTCAAGATAAATCAGGCTTTTTTTATCTACGATAATATTGATGCCTGCTGTTTCGAAGACCTCATCGCTATCATCGATTTCGTCGACAAACTCGAGCACGTAAGCAAGCCCTGAACAACCTGAGGTTTTGACCGCCAGTCTCAAACCCGCTGCGCCACCTCTTTTTTCGATAAAATTACGGACATGGTCCGCTGCTTTTTCAGTTAGATTTATCGCCATTTTCAGTTCTCCGATTCAGTCGTGCACATTGCTGTTGATGCAAAACTAATGTGCAACCCACTCCACTTTATCCAGATCAACGCCGTCTTTGTACATGTCCCACAGAGGAGACAGTTCACGTAATCTATCAATATTATCACGAACCAGTTGTATCGCCCTGTCTATATCCTGTTCGGTGGTGAAACGACCGATACTGAAGCGTATGGAACTATGTGCCAGTTCATCATTTCGGCCCAGTGCGCGCAGCACATAGGACGGTTCCAGACTGGCCGATGTGCAGGCCGAACCCGATGACACAGCCAGATCTTTAAGCGCCATGATCAGCGACTCACCTTCAACAAAATTAAAGCTAATGTTGATGTTGCCGGCAATACGGTTCTGGAGATCTCCATTCACATAGACTTCTTCCATATCCTTAAAGCCGTCAAGCAGGCGTGTACGCAATTTCAGTATCCTTGCTGTTTCTTCTGCCATTTCATCATTTGCAATTTGGAAAGCCTCGCCCATCCCGACGATCTGATGCACTGCCAGGGTGCCTGAACGCATGCCACGCTCATGGCCGCCACCATGCATCTGGGCCTCGATCCTGATGCGCGGCTTACGTCTCACAAAAAGTGCCCCTACCCCTTTAGGGCCGTATATCTTGTGAGCAGAAAGTGAAAGCATATCAATGTCCATTGCTTTGACATCAACCGGAATCTTACCGGCACTCTGGGCCGCATCGGTATGAAATATAACTTTATGATCGTGGGCTATCTTCGCTATCGCGGCAATATCCTGAATAACGCCAATTTCGTTGTTCACGTGCATGATGCTTATCAAGGTTGTATCAGGACGGATTGCTGCTTCCAGTTTCCCAAGGTCAATGAGTCCATTATCTTCGGGATCAAGATAGGTCACTTCAAAGCCTTCACGCTCAAGCTGGCGGCAGGTATCCAGCACCGCCTTATGTTCAGTTTTACAGGTAATAATATGCTTGCCTTTCTTGCTATAAAAATGTGCTGCACCCTTGATTGCAAGGTTATCGGATTCTGTCGCACCCGATGTCCAGACTATCTCTCTGGGGTCGGCATTGATCAGGTCGGCCACCTGTTTACGTGCCAGATCAACGGCTGCCTCAGCCTCCCAGCCATAGGCATGTGAACGAGAGGCAGGATTGCCAAACTCACCTTCCATGGTCAGGTAATGCATCATTTTTTCTGCCACCCGTTTGTCTACCGGGGTGGTCGCAGAATAATCAAGGTATATTGGTTTCATTTCTGTTCAACTTCTTTGTGTTAGTTCATTACGTTCTGATAGAGCTTAGAGCAACCTTTTTCTTTGTCTCTTCCTGACGACTGGCAACTTCCTGTACGTTAGGCTGGTTAACAAGATCACCAAGTGTAATATTGTTAAGAAACTCGTGGATACGGGTACTCAGGTCTTCCCACAGATAATGGGTCAGACAGCGGCCCTCTTTGTCACAGTTTTTCTCACCGCCACAACGTGTTGCATCAACGGTCTCATTGATAGCAGTCACGATTTCTGCCACATGGATATTTTCCGGCTCAGTCGCGAGGCGGTAGCCGCCACCCGGCCCACGCGTACTTGTCACCAGGCCTTTACGGCGCAGGCGGGCAAACAATTGTTCCAGGTAGGAAAGTGATATTCCCTGTCTACCCGCTATGTCAGAAAGCGTTACAGCGCCTCTTTCATAATGGATAGCAAGGTCAAGCATTGCCGTTACTGCATAACGGCCTTTTGTAGTCAGTCTCATAGTGAAAACTCGTATGTTGGGTATCGTAGAATACCGATATGATCCAGAATGTGTTATAATGGCTCATTATCTAATACCCGACTATTTTAGTCAAGTATTACCCTTGCGTTTTTTCTCACCAGACTGTGTTTTTGATTCGCTCGCTTTACCGCCTGAACTGATTTCATCAACGTCAAGCTCAGGCAGATCATCCAGACCATCAGCCATTCCCACCTGCTCCAGTTTTCCGTCGATTAAATTAATCCGCGAATCAACTGCATGCAAATGCTCAAGTATGCGATTGACTGCCTGCGCAACAGGGTCAGCTGAGTTTTGTGTTTCACCATAAGCAGTAAACCCTATTTTATGAGCCTGTTCCTTACGCTTATCTGCGTTACCGTCATCCGGTCTGGTGATAATATGCCCGGGGATACCAACTACAGTCGCCATGGCCGGCACGTCTTTTACTACGACTGAATTTGAGCCTATTTTTGCACTGGCCCCTATCGTAATTGGCCCAAGCACCTTGGCACCGGCACCTATAACCACATTATCTTCCAGTGTCGGGTGGCGCTTGCCTTTGTCCCAACTTGTGCCACCCAGTGTAACGCCATGATACAGTGTGCAATCATTGCCAATCTCAGCTGTCTCACCGATCACCACTCCCATGCCATGATCAATGAAAAAGCGACAGCCAATGCGGGCACCCGGATGAATTTCGATTCCAGTCAGCCAGCGAAAAAGATTGGATAACATTCGCGCCAGCCACTTGAATCCGTGATGCCACAGGAAAGAACTCATACGATGCCCCCAGATTGCATGCAAACCGGGATAGGTAGTGAGTACTTCGAGAGTATTCCTGGCCGCAGGATCTCGCTCGAAAACACATTCAATATCTTCATTTAGTCTTTGAAACATATAACTATTTTTTCGTCTTTTTACCGCTGTTATACCAGTTTAATTTTTCATGAAGCCTGACTACCTGTCCAACAATAATCAGGGTTGGTGCCTTTACTTCATATAGCCTTACGAGCTCAGGCAGGCTATCAAGATCCCCAATATAAACCTTTTGTTCCGGAGTTGTACCCTGCTGTATAAGCGCGGCTGGTGTAGTCGGTGGCATATCATGCGCTATCAGCTCCTTGCAGATCACATTGACTGCCTGCAGTCCCATATAGAATACAATGGTCTGATTGGGCTGAGCCAGGGCTGGCCAGTTGAGATTACAGGTGCCATCTTTAAGGTGACCAGTGACAAACGTACATGCCTGTGAATAATCCCGGTGAGTCAAAGGAATGCCGGAGTATGTTGAACAACCGGAAGCTGCCGTTATTGCAGGCACTACCTGAAAAGGTATGCCCTCTTCCATGAGCCCCTCAATCTCTTCACCTCCTCGACCGAATATGAACGGATCACCACCCTTCAGGCGCAAGACACGGTGCCCCTCTTTCGCCAGCCGGATCAGCAACTGGTTGATGTCCTCCTGTTGAATGGCATGGTTATTTCGTTCTTTACCGGCATAGATACGATCTGCATCCCGACGCACCATATCCAGTATCGGTTCAGATACCAGCCTGTCATATACAACAACATCGGCCTGCTGCATCAGACGCAGAGCACGGAAAGTGAGTAAATCAGGATCGCCCGGGCCGGCACCCACCAGATAGACCTGCCCAACATCATCCTGCGTCTCACCTGCCTTGTCGATTTCCTCTGACAGCACCGATCTCGCCTCATCATCGCGCCCGGCATAAACCAGCTCTGGAACACGCCCCTGCAGCATTCGTTCCCAGAAATTACGCCGGGATTCGGTATTGGTGAAGTGCTTTTTTACTGCGACGCGATATTCTTCCATCAGACTGGCCAGGCGGCCTGTGGCAGAAGGAATAAATGATTCCAGGCGCCCGCGCAGCAGGCGCGCCAGCACAGGTGATGCACCACCGGTTGATATGGCAACCTGTACCGGCGAGCGATCAATTATCGACGGCATAATAAAACTGCACAAACCCGGATTATCAACCACATTGACTGGAATACCGGCGGCTTGAGCCAGAGATGAAATGCGTTCATTCACCTTTCGATCATCAGTTGCAGCGATAATTACAGCCTGGCTGGTGATATCCGGATCTTCAAACCCACGCTTATGATGATGAATTTCATTTCCTGCCACTTTTGCAGAAAGCTCATCACAAAGGTCAGGTGCTATGACTGTTATGCTGGCACCTGCCTTATCCAGCAGAGCCACCTTTCGGGCCGCGACCTGCCCCCCGCCGACAACCAGGCAATCACGTTCTTTTATATTTAGAAATATGGGTAAAAAGTCCACATCTGGCTCCCGCTGATCACACATTAAACAAATAACCGAGCAATTTTATCAAATACTGCAGGGTAGCTCTATTAATTCTGGATTTATCAGCAGTATGCGCGAAACCTGCCAGCCAGACGGTTCAATTCTTAATTTCGTCAATATCTAAAACAATTGTTCTCACAGAATTTAGCTTTTTTTCTCCTGTCGACAACTTGTCACTTCGATACTTTCAAAGTGTTCTTTCAACCAACGATGCACTAAGTGCGAGGTGTAGCGTTTCAGGTCTTTTTCTTCACCCTCCCGATTCATGATTTGTGCTGTCAGCTCCAGTCTTACCTTGTTTGCTGTGAAGTGCTCAGCAAGCTTCTGCTGAGCGGACGGCCTACCAGGACGCTCCCTGGGCATGGTATAAAGCAGGTTTTGCATGGCGTCAAAACGTAAACTGCTAAAAACGGGACGCAAATGCTTACGAACCTCTTCCCGCACCAGCCTGGTGGCTAACCAGGCAAGATTGTCCGCCGCATCCAGCAAATCTGCATCGACACCGCTGGCAGACTTCTGAAAATACTCCATCGCCGGGTAATAGCCGAGCTGGTTTTCCTTCTCATAGCTTGCCACCTGCTTTGCCAATTCCCTGCCAACCACAGCGGCAGCAGCCGCTGAATGACTATCCAGATCCTCCAGTTTGACGGTGATAAGAATACTTAAAGATACATTAGTGACTTTCATTATTGAGGTCTTAGGTCTTAGGTCTTAGGTCTTAGGTCTTAGGTCTTAGGTCTTAGGTCTTAGGTCTTAGGTCTTAG
>JBLYYR010000041.1:0-11262 GCA_048550195.1 Arenicellales bacterium | reverse complement strand
TCCCAGTGTGGCTGGTCATCCTCTCAGACCAGCTACGGATCGTTGCCTTGGTAGGCCATTACCCTACCAACTAGCTAATCCGACGCAGGCTCATCTAATAGCACAAGGTCCGAAGATCCCCTGCTTTCCCTCGTAAGGATTATGCGGTATTAGCTCGAGTTTCCCCGAGTTGTCCCCCACTATAAGGTAGATTCCTACGCGTTACGCACCCGTCCGCCACTCGACGCCTGAAGAGCAAGCTCTTCATCGTTTCCGTTCGACTTGCATGTGTTAGGCATGCCGCCAGCGTTCAATCTGAGCCAGGATCAAACTCTCCAGTTTAAAAACATGGAGTGCGCCCAATTGGACGACTTGTATTTTTTGTGAACCTGTCAGTATTTCACTGCAAAATGCAGTAAATTGTCGACTTTTCACTATTCTGGAAATCTTCAGAATCAACAGAAGCGTCTGCACAATTGCTTGTTTCAAATTTTAAAAGATCGAGCCCTGAATGTTTCCATTCTGGCCAGCGAGGGTGCGCATTATACGCCTGCCTGCAGTGCCGTCAACCCATTATTTCACTAATTTCGAAATAATTTTGAAAGCCCGGTTTGGTAAATCTTTTCTACCGAAAGCCGGTACATAGAAATGCGTCGTATTTCTGTGAAAGCACACTGCAAGGCTTATTCCCCGCTTCCCTTCAAGAGGGAGCGCGCATTATACGTATCGGGACATTACCGTCAACATTATCTGCCGATAATTTTGAAAATATGCGCCAGGGCAACGATTATATTCCAGCAACTGATTCTAGTTGACTGTCACGCGCGCAAAACGTCGTTTCCCTACCTGATATATATGTGTACTACCTGCCTTAATTTCAAGCTTTGTATCAGACACTTTTTCGCCATCAATTTTGACTGCCCCCTGTCTGATCATACGTAGAGCGTCCGATGTGCTTTGTGTTAGTCCGGCATCCTTTAGCAAATTAGCAATCGGCAACTCACCATCCCTGGATTGCACAGTTTTTTCAGGAATCTCATCTGGCATATCACCCTTTCTAAAGCGATTAATGAACTCCTGCTGAGCTGCTTCCGCATCTTTCTGCGAATGAAATCTTGCGACTATTTCCTGTCCAAGCCGGAATTTGACATCTCTTGGGTTCAGTCCTTCCGATACTTCCTTCTTCCAGCCATCGATCACTTCCATAGGCTGAAAACTGAGTAATTCAAAATATCGCCACATCAGGTCATCCGATATCGACATTAACTTCCCGAACATGTCACCTGGCCTGTCGCTAATGCCGATATAGTTATCCAGTGACTTTGACATTTTCTGCACGCCATCAAGACCCTCAAGAATCGGCATGGTAAGGATGACCTGCGGATTCTGCCCATACTGCCGCTGCAGTTCCCGACCAACCAGGAGATTAAACTTCTGATCAGTCCCGCCCAGCTCGACGTCTGCTTTCATTGCTACCGAGTCATAGCCCTGCACCAGAGGATATAGAAACTCATGTATAGCAATCGGCAATCCGCCGCTGTAACGCTTACTGAAATCATCACGTTCCAGCATGCGCGCTACCGTGTGCTTACCGGCCAGCTGAATCATGTCTGCGGCACTCATCTCCCCCATCCAGGAGGAATTGAACATTACGATAGTCTTTTCCGGATCAAGAATCTTGTAGATCTGCTGCTCGTAGGTCACTGCATTCTCAATCACCTCATCACGCGTCAGAGGCGGTCGAGTTGAATTCTTACCAGTCGGATCCCCAATCATGCCGGTGAAATCGCCAATAAGAAATAGCACCTCATGACCAAGCTCCTGAAACTGGTGCAGCTTGTTTATCAGTACTGTATGCCCAAGATGAAGATCCGGGGCGGTAGGATCAAATCCAGCCTTGATTCTTAGCGGCTTCCCTGTCTTCAAGCGTTCTACCAGCCCTTCTTCAGGGATTATTTCATCAACACCTCGTTGTATTAATGCCAGTGACTCATCAGCAGACACCATTAACATAGCCTCTTAATTACTCGTTTTCAGGGGCGCAAAGGGTATCACAGGCAGGCGGGCAGATTAACGAGAAATGTAAATAAAGTGCCGCAAATGCGTTGACAGACTAGCTCCTTATGCATACAACTAGTAGAATACAACGAATTTTCTTTTTTAACAGGCCAGATGCAACAGACTCAAAATCACAATCGAGATTTCAAAGAACCTGGGAACTATCACCCCAACAGGTCTTTTTTTCAAACAATCACACAACTGAGAATAGGGTACTGGTTGCTACCACTGTTCATTTTTGTGGCGATAATTCTTTTCACTGATCGCGGCCAGGCGATTCAGAGCTCTGATTATCAGAAAATGCCATCTCAGCTTACTGTAGAGACATTATCTGCAAGCATAGATCAGTCAGAGCAAAGCCTTCCTGCCTTTACAGACAAGCCTGCAGCCGTTCATCAAGCCGAAACCAATGATGAACCCGTGCTACCCGATTTTTTGGCACGTGATGTATTGGCAAATAAGGGCTCAGGAATCTCATTTACACCATTGCTGGAAAGTTCTCCGGATCAATGGAAATCCACCAGGGTGAAAAAAGGTGACACGCTTTATGTCATCCTAAAACGACTCGGCCTGAAGACGGCCGCGGCAACTCTGATAGCACGTTCTGAGAACAGTGATCCGCTGGTAAAGCTGATCCCGGGTAAAACACTGCACATCCGCAGTAAGGATGGACTGATCGGTGATGAATATATCTATGAAAATACACCACTAACCTGGGTGTATGCGAAAAGAAACGATAGCAGCTATGAAATTGTCAGCAAAAAACTGCCAACGACAATACGTATCAGGAAAACCAACGGCGAAGTCATTTCGTCCCTCTATGCGGCAGCTAAAGTGGCTGGAATCCGCGACACCCTGATAATGAACATGACCGAAATCTTCGGTTGGGATATCGATTTTGCCATCAATGTACAACCGGGTGATCGCTTTAAACTGATTTACGAAGAAGTGTACGTCAACGGCAGCAAAAGAAGTCATGGCGACATACTCGCTGCCGAGTTTATTAATAATGGCAAAGCCTACCGTGCGATTGCCAGCAGAGATAAAGATGGTGAACTCCGCTACTATTCACCTGATGGGAAAAGCATGCAAAAAGCCTTTCTTCGAACACCGGTTAAATTTAGTCGTATCAGTTCACGCTTTACCAACGCACGCTACCACCCGGTATTGAAAAAAACACGTGCACATAAAGGTGTGGACTACGCAGCAGGCCGAGGCACTCCGATACGCGCTACCGCTGCTGGCAGAATCATTCACGCAGGGCGCAAGGGTGGCTATGGCAATGCTGTCATCATAAGTCATGGCAGCACTTACAGCACCCTGTATGCTCATATGTCCAGCTTTTCCCGAGGCATTGCAAAAGGATCAAAAGTGAAGCAGGGGCAGACAATAGGCCGTGTTGGCTCAACCGGCCTTGCCAGCGGCCCCCATCTGCACTATGAATTTCGCATCAATGGCAAGCATGTCAACCCACTTACCTTCCGCCAGCCGGCAAGCAAGCCTGTCCAGCAATCACAAAAAGCTGACTTTGAGCGTTCTGCACGCTACTGGGAAGAACAGCTTGATACTATTGATGGCCTGAATGTTGCTGCAGGCATGGCTCCTTCAGGCGGCTAGGCTACCCACAGCTGATCCACTCTTTTTTCTAGATTCATATGCAGGGAGCCTAATGGATAACTACTATGTAGGGTTGATGTCAGGCACTAGTCTCGATGCCATCGATGCCGTGCTGCTTCGTATTGAGGATAATGGTGGCATCGAAGTAGTTTCCCTGATTAATTCACCGTTCCCTGATCATGTTTCTGCCCAGCTCCGACACATCACTGCCGGGAAAACTGAATCACTGCAAGGACTGTGCTCATTGCATACAGAGCTTGGAGAAATCTATGCCGCGGTCACATTGGAACTGGTCTCAAAATCTGGCTATAAACCAGTAGATATCAAGGCCATTGGCTGCCATGGCCAGACAATACTCCATCAACCTGAAGGCAAACACCCCTACAGCCTGCAGATCGGCAATCCATCCATTATTGCTGAAGTTAGCGGCATTACAACTGTTGCTGATTTTCGTGCCCGTGATATCGCAGCCGGTGGCCAGGGTGCGCCATTAGTACCTGCTTTTCACAAGGCCGTATTCTCTGCCCCCGATCAGCAACGCGTGATCGTCAATATCGGCGGTATAGCAAATATCACATTATTACCACGAACTAAAAGCAAGAATATCGTTACTGGTTACGATACAGGGCCGGGTAATTGCCTGCTGGACTCCTGGTCATTATCCTGCAGAGGCCTGGCATTTGATGAAAAAGGGAATTGGGCCGCCAGCGGCAAGGTAGATAGAAAATTACTTGATGCATTGCTGAGTGACAGCTATTTCAGTAAAAGCCCCCCTAAAAGTACAGGTACAGACCATTTCAACGTGGAGTGGATAGAAAGCATTTATCCATTCGTGACAGAGCTAAAAGCAGAAGATGTTCAGGCAACCCTGGCTGAACTGACCGCCCATTCAATTGCCTTACCCATTATCCGGGAAGGCTTTGACAGCAATGAGATTTACCTTTGTGGAGGTGGTATACACAATAAGGATCTGACACAACGCATACAGCGGCACCTTTCTGCGGCGGGCATCTTCAGTACGGAGAAATTAGGCCTGGATCCTGACTTTGTTGAAGCAACAGCCTTCGCCTGGCTGGCATGGCGGACGATGGAGAAGAAGGTAGGCAACCTGCCGGCCGTCA
Organism: Arenicellales bacterium; assembly: GCA_048550195.1. Classification (GTDB taxonomy): domain Bacteria; phylum Pseudomonadota; class Gammaproteobacteria; order BMS3Bbin11; family BMS3Bbin11; genus BMS3Bbin11. The sequence goes on along the minus strand of JBLYYR010000041.1, from coordinate 6,487 downwards.
CCGGCGCCCGCCATCCGGTTATTCTGGGTGGTATTTTCCAGGCCTGATTAACTTACCCTTAATTTTCAGAAGATCATACAGAAAAAGAAGAACCACAGCCGCAGGTGGTCTGGGCATTGGGATTGTTGATGACGAACCTTGCGCCTTCCAGATCATCTTTATAATCCACTTCTGCACCGACCAGGTACTGGAAACTCATCGGATCTACCAGTAGAACTACCTCATCATTGATGATTCGGGTATCGCCTTCCGCTTCATTCTCTTCAAACTCAAAGCCATACTGGAAGCCCGAGCAGCCGCCGCCGGTCACATAAACGCGCAGCATCAATTTTGGGTTTGCTTCTTCTTCGATCAATTTTTTAACCTTTGCCGCCGCTTGATCGGTAAAAATCAGCGATGAATCAAGATCTGTTGCAACGTCACCCATCTTACTAACTCCATTAGAATTGACTTATATTATTTCAATCCCGAGTAACCTGGTCAAGTATTTTGTTTTTTGTGTCTCCTTTGGCTATTGATGAAATGCTGGAATCCTTCCCTGATGACCCCTTGCCAGTCTCGCAAACCATACTGCCGTTGACTGTAGCGCCCAGTTCCATCTCAATAGAGGCATAATAGACATCCCCAACAATTTTTGCCTTGCTCTGTAATAGAACCTTACCACTTGATGTTACGTCGCCATTGACCAGGCCATTAATGACAACGTGAGGCACCGTTACACTGCCACTGACCTCACCCTGCTCACTCACTGTCAGTAAACTCTTATTACTGGAGTCCTGTGCAGAAACGTTTCCGGTTAACTTCCCATCTACACGTAAGCCGCCAGAAAAGATTACATCGCCTTTAACTTCAGTGTTAGGCCCTATTAATGTGTCTATTTTGTCTGTCGGTTTTTCAATTACAGTCGGTGTTGGCTTTTTTCCTAGCATAAAACTCTCCTTTTCTAATTAATTTAGCCTGCCAACCAGAGGTTTCAGCCCTGTTCTGGCTGGCCTTTGTTAAGCAATATATTCCAATTATACCATTTTTCTTTTTTCTCAGTGTTTTTACCAGACAGCTGGGCTGTTAAATGCAACCGCTGGGGTAAAAAACCATCCGGGATTGTCAGCAGTCCATCGACTCTCTGGAAATATTTAAACAACAATTGTGCGTCCTTGCCAGCACTCCCAGTAGGTACCTTTATTGTCTTTAGAGCACCTTCCATTAATCCTTCGACTTCAATTAGCAGCTCGCCTTTTGTTTCTTGCTTGCCATAATCGCTATTAACAATAATCACTCTGTAGCGGTAATTCCCTACAGTTCCATCTGACTGCAATGAAACTGTTTTAATCTGTATTCCCTGCTTTTTTTCGTCGCCTTCTATAATGCTCTCATAAAAGCGAATGTTTTCTCTTAAACTGGCAATTTCCCTGCTGCTTGATGCCAGTGTCTGCGCAACCTCATCATAGGCCTGGCGTTTTATCTGTTGATCTCTACTATTTTTTGCTTTCTCAAACTCAAGATTCTGCTTTAATTCCTCATTCTCCAGGTCTATGGCTGTAAAGTCACTTTCAAGGACATCCAGTGCTTCAATGGCCTGCTGCCATTCTACTTCCGAACGATACTTCCCCAGAAAATAAGCTGCTATGGTTGTCATTAACAACACCACGACGAGCACCGGCATCAAGCGGGTTTTCCATACTGAATCTGTCGCTGCCCTTATTTCCAGGCTCGTCCTTGCATCGTTAAACATTTTTTACGCCGTCACAGGCCTGGCAGAGTCATGGCGCAAGCGGGACTATCTCCAGCCCTGTTTCCTCATCAAAGCCGAACATCAAATTGTAATTTTGTACCGCCTGCCCGGCTGCACCTTTAACCAGATTATCTATCACAGACAGAACTGTTACCCGCTGCTCATTCCGGTAGACAGCAACCCGACATATATTCGATCCACGTACAGAACGCGTCTCCGGTAAAGAACCTGTCGGCATCACATCAACAAAAGGCTCATTTTCATAAGCTTGCTCATAGTGCTTCTGCAGATCAACATCCTGCCCTGGTAATAATTTTGCATAGAGCGTGGCGTATATACCCCTGATCATCGGCGTCAGATGAGGTGTAAACACCAGCTCTGTCGGAAGTCCGGATAATTGAGTCAATGTCTGTAATATTTCAGGATGATGACGATGGCCTGCGACACCATAAGCCTTGAAAGAATCGCCAGCCTCCGTCAATAATGTTCCGACATTGGCCCCCCTGCCGGCACCCGATACACCAGACTTTGCATCAGCGATTAAATCACCCGCATCAACCAGTCCTGCTTTTAGCAGAGGCATCCATCCCAGCGTAACGGCAGTAGGATAACAACCGGGATTGGCAACCAGCCTTGCATCTTTGATTGCCTCACGATTCAACTCCGGTAGACCATAGACGGCCTCTTCAAGCAGCTCCGGGCATGCATGCTGCATGCCATACCAGTGCTCCCAGACAGCAACATCCTTAATCCGAAAATCAGCGGCAAGGTCAATAAGACGGATTCCCGCATCCAGCAGTTCTCTTGCCATAGACATCGCGATGCCGTTGGGAGTGGCAGAAAACACCACATCACATTCAGCGAAGCTTTTACTGTCGGGCTTACTGAATTCAAGCTCACAAACACCCCGTAGACTGGGGAATATTTCCGAAACCCGGCGACCCGATTCATTACGTGAAGTAATGACCACGAGCTGCGCTTTCGGGTGCCTGGCCAGCAGCCGTATCAGTTCTACACCGGTATAACCGGTACCACCAATGATGCCAATCTTTGTCATAGCAAATCCTTAATCAAACAATGGTGAACAATACGTCAGGGAACACAAAATTGGAAGACGGGAAGGGCCTGTTGTTAGCCGTCACGACAAAACTATATTCTCGCAGAGGCGCAGGGTGTACAGAGGTTAATCAGAAATCAAAGGATACTTGTGTGTCTGCAGACGCACAAATTGCAGGCAAAAAAAACGGGACCCGAAGGTCCCGTTCTTATGCATTGCGGTATGACTTAGAAGTCGTAACGCATGCCAGCACCAAACATTTTATATTTGACACTATTACCACCACCGGCGTTAGAATCCAGCTTGGTTTCTGCATAACCGATGTAAGTACTAACCTTCTTGGCGAAGTAGTATCTTGCACCGAGCATCGCGTAATCAACGTCGCCAATATCATTTTCACCAGATGTCAGACCATAGCTACCAGTCAGCAGTGTATTACCGAACTTGTAACCCAGGTTAAAGTAGTTGATTGTGCCTTCGCCAAGGCTAGCAACTCTATGGCCATTCACACGAATGCTGCCGATCCTATCAAGATCTTCATACTGCCATGCTGCTGTCAGGCCATTGCCTTTATAACGAACACCAATCTTACCCTGTTTGATATCAGGACCGCCTTCGATAGGTGGGACATTATCTTCGATGCCTCTGTTGCGGTAGTTAGTGTAAGCAAGGATTACATCAACAGGCCCCCAGGTACCAGTACCACCAAACAGGAATGTACCATTAGCGCCGCCACCAGTGCCGTCACCAGTTGGATTATCATCAGCGATATAGCCGGCCTGGAACTTCATACCAGCGAATTTTGGAGAGGCATAGGCAATGATGTCATTGACAAAACCATTGTGGCCCAGTGCATCACCAGACATACCACCTGAACGACGTGCTTCCATGAAGGTTGCGACGAATGGATCCCATTTTACGCCACCGTTCATTTTATAAGGCGTAGGCTGACGACCTAAGATTATGGCGCCGGCGCCACTTTTCAGACCGATCCACTGGTCACGAGCTGCCTGTTCATCACCGTCAGAAGGATTCATTTTGAAAGCATAACGAGCAATAGCCTTCATGCCATTACCGAGGTCTTTGCTGGCATCAATGCCCCAACGGCTCAGGCCGCCCGCATCACCCATCTCAACCCTGCTATCAAACTGTCCGCCGTCGAGGCCTACGAGTTCAACTTCTAAACGACCCCATAACTTAACGTCGGCCTGTGTTGCAACGATTGGTGCGGCAGCGATAGTTGCGCCAACAGCCAGTGCAAGTAAATTTTTGTTCATTGTTCTCTCCTGTTCAAGAACTGTGTAAGTAAGTAATACCGTTAAAAACTAAATAAATCACTATGCTTGGCACTTCCTAAAAGAACCGGAATACCAGGTGATGGCAGAATATTACACAGTTTTTTGTTGTTGTACAACAAATAAAACAGCTATTTTGTAGCTTTTACGACAGAAAATTGCTTTTTGTTGCTTTACTGCAACACCGTTAAATTCGCTCAGGATCCAAATCCTACTGATAAATAGGCCACAGGACCCGATTGCCGAATATTATAGAGCTGCCTATAACTGTCTTCTTTGATTGTTACATCGATATTTATGTATTTATAGGCGAGCCCAACACCGACATTTTTAGTGAAGAAATAATCAATAGAAGCGAAAAAGTCCTGCAATTCACCTGAGTCATCGTCCACATCGATACTAAATAAACCTGCTCGACCTCCGATTGACAGTTTTTTCGTTAATGCCAGCGTGCCGTATATTCCAAAACTGGGTAAAGGCACATCGGCAGAGACATCACCTGTCGCGCTGCCCACCCCGTCGATACTACCGGAAACGCCTGCCTCAATTGAAGCGGCGCTCACGCCAGCGGACACACCAAGCTCAAGTGTTTCGTTCCTGACCACAGAAAAGCCCAGGCGGGTCGATATAAAGCGGGTATTCAAATAACTATTTACTGTAGCGCCCACCGGTACAGTTATACCGCCAACATCCACTGAATCGACAAAGCCACTGCCATCCTGTTCGATATTGGTATAATCAAGTTCAATTCTCCAGCGATTACCCAGCCGCAATAAGCCGTAGGCCATTGGAGCAACCGTTGATTCATCCAGCCCCAGGTCATCAAAATCGATTTCTGCTTTTAGTGGACTATTCAGGTCCTCCGCGCCGATAGCTGCATCAGTATTTGCATAAAACCCTCCGAGACCCAATACCACCCGGTTGGTAAATATCGGGTTGGCGTCGGCATCCACTGCATAGGCATGCTGGCTTCCAACGAGGATGGACAGGCCTAACATCAGAATTAAATAATTTTTCATTTTTTCTCCGCGTTTCGTGTTATTAAAAAATTGCTGGGAGATTAGCATTACTGTGTCATGGGCGCATGTTGAATTTTGAATTCAACTTCCAGGCTGGAACTATTGAAGTTTTGGTTATACCAGTACAAACATCTTTAACCACAGAGGAGTTGCCAGACTCTCCTGACTTGCAGCATTTAAAGTTCTTTGCTCTGTTGAGATTACATTTCTGGTCACATCAGCATAGTTGATTGCATTCACGGTGAAAAACGTGCGGTAAATGCCCGCTAAGCGCGAGTTGCAGGAAATAAAGGGTCTAGAGGATTATCAGAGCTTTTTTGACCTCAACTCTTATCCGTATTAAATTTACAAAAATGATGTTACGAACTCTAGTGCTTGCCACGAAACTTGCGTTGTCGACCGGTATCACCACACTGACCGCATGTACAGCATCAACCCAGCCACCCGAAACGTATCTCCGATTGCACGGCACAGCACCATTGTCGATGCAACACCTTACCGTTTGCAGCCTGTTCGGCTGCGTAGAGACTACTGTCGTTACGCTGAGTAACGCAGACTGGATGCTCATCGATAACATTTTCTCCCCACCCCCGAATGACAGCACAGAAGAGCGTAAACGTATTGCCAGGGCAGTTGCACAGTTCGAGAAAACGGTTGCTGTTAAGGCAGGAACCGGGGACGATCAGGGAGGCCAACAGGGTATGTTTCGTGGTACCCGTCAGCTCGACTGTGTTGCAGAAACCACCAACACGACGTCCTACCTGATACTCCTGCAGGAGCGTGGCCTGATGCAATGGCATGCGCCACAGTATCCACAACACCGTGGCTTCATGCACGGACTGTTTCCGCATAATACTGCTGTCATGGAAGACCTGAAGACAGGGGAACAGTACGCCGTAGATACCTACTTTCACGCCAACGGTATACCACCTGAAATCATGCCTGTCTCGGAGTGGATTGCCGGATTTACACCGGAAGTCATACATAATTCGCCCTGACAAGTCGGCGGCCAAACGGGCAATTCAGACTCGGCAGCCGACGCTGGTGTACTTTGCCACTCTCATTCTTTTGCCTGTGAAAAATCTTTCAGTGTACAGATATTTTTAATTTCCTCGTGTGCAGTTCGGGGTGTTGCTGTGAACAATAAGGAAACCTTGCCAGGCCGTCGGGAGGCCGGAATACAAAAAAAATCAGGGCATTTCCACCCCCGTAGATACTGCTGTCCAAACAGATTAGTGTCCCAAAATGAAAAAGGGCCTACAGTGTTTACTGTAAGCCCTTATTTTATATGGCTGGGGGACAAGGATTCGAACCTTGGTTGGCGGAGTCAGAGTCCGCAGTCCTGCCGCTAGACGATCCCCCACTAACTTTTCAAAAGCAGACT
>JBLYYR010000040.1:0-15286 GCA_048550195.1 Arenicellales bacterium | reverse complement strand
TGACGCGTGCTGTAAAGGCAACGCAGGCGCATTTCGTCATAACTGGTTTTCCCATCAAGATGCTCCAGAACCTGACGGTAGCCTACAGTACGCATCGCAGGCAGGCTGCTATCCAGACCCTGACCCTGTAATTCCCTGACCTCTTCAAGAAAACCCTGCTCGAACATCTGGTTCAGTCTTTTTTCAATATTTTCATGTAGCAAAGCTCTGTCAGATGGCCAGATCCCAATTTTTAAAATGTTCCATGGAATTTTCTGCACGCTGTTACTGGCATGCTGTGTAGCAGAGATGCCGCTGAGTTCATAAATTTCAAGCGCACGCTGTATTCGCTGCCGGTCATTGGGGTTTATCCGCTTTGCAGATTCAGGATCTACCTCAGACAAGCGATCATGCAGTGCCTGCCAACCGTTTTTTTCCGCCTCTAGCAGCAGTTTTTCGCGCGCAGCTTTATCTGCCGCGGGCAAATCCGGTAAACCATACTGTAGCGCCCGAAAATAAAACATGGAGCCCCCTACCAACAGCGGAAGCTGGTCCTGAGCATGATAGTCAGCCATCAATTGCAGGGCATCAGACCGAAACTCATCCGCTGAATAGGGTTTGCCGGGATCGCGTATATCTATCAGGGCATGCGGATAGTCCATCATTTCCGTTGCCGTGATCTTTGCGGTACCAATATCCATCCCGCGATAAACCTGCCCGGAATCAACACTGATCAAGCTGACAGGTAAATAATCAGCAATCCGCATAACCAGACTGGTTTTACCAGCGGCGGTCGGGCCCATCAGGAATATTGCGGTGGGTTTATTAATATCTGTGATCATAAAGTACTTTGTTTTGCGAATTACGATTTACGATTTACGATTTACGATTTACGTAAAACCTAATACGTAAAACCTTCTTATTGCCCTCGCATAAACCACTTATCTATCTCCGAGATAGTAATCTGCTTCCAGGTCGGCCGCCCATGATTACACTGGTTGCTGCGTTCGGTCTGCTCCATTTCCCGTAACAGTGCATTCATTTCTTCTCTGGTCAGCAAGCGGTTTGCCCGCACTGAACCATGACAGGCCATAGTAGAGAGAATTTCATTTATGCTGTCTTCCATTCTACTGGATCGGCCATGTTCGGAGAGATCCGACAAAATATCGCGGATTAATGTTGGGATATCTGCCCTGGCAAGCATCTCAGGGACACTGCGAACGACGATGCTTGACTCAGTAATAACTTCAACTTCAAAAGCTATCTTATTGAAATAATTAATATTTGATTCAGTTAAAGAGATCTCTTCCTGACTTAAGGCGAGGTGTACCGGCACCAGCAGGGGCTGCCTGGCCAGCTGCTCTTTGTCGAGTTGAGATTTTAATTTCTCATAGCTGATACGCTCGTGCGCAGCGTGCATATCGACGATGACCAGGCCTCTTTCATTCTCTGCAAGTATGTAAATGCCTTGCAACTGTGCAAGGGCAAAGCCCAGTGGAAATTCAGCCAGGGAGTGATCGTTTACCTGCTGATCCTCGGCAGCATTCTTTCTGTCCCCTTCACCTTTTTCGGTAAACTCAACATTAGAATAGAGTTTTTCCAGTCCAGCCATCTGCTCCGATACAGAATATGGCGCCGCCGTCTCGAATCGGCGCTGGGCAAACTGGACTGTCCCGCTTGTTTCAGGAGGCGAGCCTGATATTGGAACGGAGGGATGGCTATCTTGAGTTAACCCCGCATTCAATTCATTAGCAGGCATTACACCAGGGCGTGTTTCAGTCAGCATTTTTTTCAGTGACTGGGCAATGAAACCGTGGATTTGCCTGTCTTCATGGAACCTGACTTCATGTTTGCCCGGATGTACATTGACATCGACCTGATTCGGAGGCAAGTCGAGAAATAGAACAAATGCGGGCTGGCGTTGGTGGTGCAGCACATCCCTGTAAGCCTGGGTCACTGCATGCATCAGTAGCTTATCCCGGACATAGCGCTGGTTTACGTAGAAAAATTGTTGATCCCGCTGACTCCTGGAGTAAGCAGGTTGTGAAAACCAGCCATGCACGCGCAGATCACCAATTTGCTGATCGATATAAAGACAATTTTCGATGAAGTCTTTGCCCAGTACATCTGCCACACGCTTGTTGCGCCCTGCCACATCATCAGCTGCCTCCATCGAATGCACAGCACGTCCGTCATGGAAAAGACGGAAGCCAACGTCGTGCCGAGCCAGGGCCTGCTCTAGAAAACGGCGCTCCAGATGCCTGTACTCAGTTTTCTCTGTACGCAAAAACTTACGACGCGCAGGGGTATTGTAAAAAAGGTCACAGATTTCAATACTGGTACCCTGAGGGTGAGCTGCAGGCTCAGGAGCAGGAAGGTCTTCATTATTTTCACAGACAAGCTTCCAGGCCTTCTCGCTGGCCAGTGCACGACTGGTAATAGTCATACGCGATACCGAGCCCATGCTGGGTAACGCCTCGCCTCGAAACCCCATGGTCATTACATTGACCAGATCATTCTGATTCTGGATCTTGCTGGTGGCATGCCTGCCCATTGCCAGTATCAGGCAATCCTCGCGGATGCCATGGCCATCATCACGCACTGAGATTCGTCGCAACCCGCCATGTTCCAGTTCGACGACGATATGCTTTGCGCCAGCATCCAGGCTGTTTTCCAGCAACTCTTTAAGTATAGATGCCGGCCGCTCAACAATCTCACCCGCAGCAATCTGATTCACCAGCTGATCTGGCAATTGACGAATGGTCGGCGATTGATTGATATCCATGCGATTTTCCATCCACTTACTTCCCTGCAGATGCCGGTTTTATGAATGCAACTTTTTCATGATTAATAAATTGCTTGATGCCATTATAGATAGCCCTCGCCACCTGCTTCTGATATTTGCTGCTACGTAGTTTGCGCTCTTCGTATGGATTGGAAATAAACCCGGTTTCTACCAGCACAGAAGGTATATCTGGTGACTTCAGGACAACAAAACCCGCCTGCTGCACTGACTTACTATGCAGTTTTGCAATTTTTTTCATTTCTTTCAGCACCTGGCCGCCAAAACTGAGGCTATATTCCAGAGTTTTGTCCATCTGCATATCCAGCAGCACCCCGGCAACGACATCCTCATGGTCACTGATTGATGCACCCCCCACCAGATCAGCAGCATTTTCCTTATTTGCAAGCCAGCGTGCAGTCTCACTGCTTGCACCGCTTTTAGATAAAGCATAGACCGATGCACCGCGTGCCGATGATCGACGAAAAGCGTCTGCATGGATAGAAACAAAAAGATCGGCATTTGCCTTACGGGCGGCTTTGGTGCGATTTCTCAATGACACATAGTAATCGCCCTTGCGAGTCAGATATGATCGCATTGAGGGGTCTTTATCAACCAGTTTCTTCAATTCCTTTGCAATAGACAGAACAACCTTTTTCTCACGCGTTTTCTTCTTGCCGGAAGCCCCGAAGTCTTCACCACCATGACCTGCATCAATAGCTACCGTAACAACTCCCGGGCGCCTGGCCGGAGGACGAACAACCTTTTTTACAGCCGTTTTATTTTTATCAAACAAATCCACCACCAGCCGATATCCATAAACATCATTTGGTTTCAGGGTGAAGCTCTTCACGCGCACAGGTTTTTTCAGATCAATAACAATTCGAGTGATGCTTTTTGAATAGTTTCCGTAGCGAAAACGTTTAATGAAAGGGTTATCTTTAATCTCATGTGGAATGCCTTTAGTTAGTTTGGCATTTTTAAGATCAATAGCAATCCGCTCCGGATTAGAATAAGCAGTAATCCTGTGATCTATACCGCTGCTTAGATCAAGAACTACGCGCGTATTATCCGGGGCATTCCATACACGCAGATTTTTTACACTGACACGGGAGGATGAAGCAGCAAATTGAGGGAGCAACAGACCGATAAAAATAAGAAATAATATAGACCGCTTCATGAAATATTGATGCTAATTGTTCTACTGTTAATATTGCGCTTCTGCTGAATCCTTCCTGAACAGACCATCTCAGGTATATGACCGCTGAAGCGCGGTCATCTCATTGTTTAGAATCAGTCAGTTAGAGATTGTTTCGTCACTACACTCAACTGTAATGTGAAAAATTCAAAAGCTCCCACGTATATAATCTTTTTGACAATGGTCAATGTCTAAAATCAAATATAGCCTATAATACCCGCTATCAGAGTCATGAGGTTAGGTAAATGTTCAGAATTTTAATTTCAATTTGTATTGTGCTGATGGCATCTCAGGCATATGCCAGTCATGATGGTGAACACCTGTATATCCAGAACTGTGCTGCCTGTCATGGCTACGATGGTAACGGTGGCATGGGCGTACCACTTTCGTTGCCTGATTTTCTATCTACTGCATCCAACGATTACCTGTTTAAGACCATAAGAAATGGCCGACCTGGCAGAATCATGCCAGCATTTAAGCATATCAGTGACGACGATGTTGATTCAATAATAAATTATATTCGAAGCTGGTCAGACAGCATCCCGCCTTTGTATTCAAAAAAGCCGGTCAAGGGCGATGTTGCACATGGAAATCAGCTGTTTCAGGAGCACTGTGCAGAATGCCATGGAGAAACAGGCACGGGTGGTCCCGGCACGGGTGTGACCATGTCACGTCCACGTAAACTTCCCATTCTCGCCCCTGCGCTTAATAACACCGGTTTCCTGTCATCAGCTACCGACGAAATGATTAAGAACACCCTCATCAAGGGCAGAAAAGGCACACCGATGGATTCATATTTAAAAGAGGGCTTAAGCGAACAGGACATCAATGATGTTGTTGCCTATGTGCGTTCTTTTGAAACACAAACCCCGGTCAGTAAAGAAATCCTAGAAGACGAACCGGCGGTCATCATCAAAGAATCTCCCTATACAGTTGAAGAGACTGTCAAGAATCTGGAAAATGCCGTTTCCAGCATGAATTTCCGTCTTATCCGGGTACAAAACCTGGATTCAGGCCTGGCAGAAGAAGGCAAAGAGGACAAAAAACAGGTCATCATCTATTCCTGCAATTTCAACATCCTTGACCAGGCACTAAAGCTCGATCCCCGTGTTGGTTTATTTCTACCCTGCAGGGTTACCGTGTCCCAACACGGCGACAAGGTGCATGTAATGTATGCCAACCCCATACGAATGAAAGGGGTCTATAATAATAGTGAGCTCGACACCATGTGCACAGACATGAAGGCAGTCTATGAAGACATGATTGACGAGGCGCTGCTATGAAAGGCTATCGCAAAACACTGGTCAGCTTATTGTTAGTCTGCCTGGTTCTCCCTCTTTCTGCTTTTGCCGATGACTTGATCATGCGCCGTATAGCCATGACGTTTCCGGAGACGATGAACGCCCTGCAGGCCTCAATCGCAGAAGAAGGCTTCAAGGTTTCCCGTGTCCAACGTGTTGACATCGGCCTGACCTCATCCGGCTACAATACGGCTGAATACCGGATTGTATTTTTCATGCGTGAGGATGAGGTGCATCACATTGTCGAGCAGCACCATGAGCTTATTGCCTTCCTGCCATTAAAAATCACCATTTTTGCTGAAGGAAGTGAAACCATTCTGGTCACCCTGAACCCGCTGAAATTGAACGAGTACTTCCCCGAATTAAAAATGGACAAAGAATTTGCCGAATGGAGTGACAAGGTCATCAGGATTTTTGACAGAGTTCAGTCTGAATAAACTGCAATACCTTCATCCCGGATTCACTATGTCCTGAGATCCTGGCTAATCTGCCGTTGCCAGCGAGTGTGATCTGAATTTCAAGATCTTCCTGAGGCAGAAAGCCCTGCCCACGTTGTGGCCACTCAATAAAACAGCATGCTTTACCATTGAAGTAGTCTCGTATTCCTATCAGATCGAGCTCTTCAGGGTCTGTAAGGCGATAAAGATCAAAATGAATAATCTCTTTCCCGGCAAGTGAATATTCCTCGAGCAAGGTATAGGTAGGACTTTTCACCGCGCCCTGATGTCCCAGCGCCCTTAGCACCCCCCGTACCAGACAGGTCTTTCCGGCACCGAGGTCGCCTTCTAACAACACAAGCAAGCCTTCCTGTAACGCATCGGCAAGCACTGCGCCGAGCTTCTCTGTGGCTGCAACATCATCCAGAATTAACGTAAACTCATTCGGTTTACATCTTTCAGTTTTCATCTTTCAGCTTTCATCTGGTGGCCATTTCGTAATCTGCGTAAGGGTTGCATTAAATCGCTGGCCAGCATACCGACAGCCCCGTATTCAGCCGTATACGCATCTCCGGCACAGGCATGCAATACTACCGCAGTCAATGCCGCTTTTTTAGCTGACATACCCTGTGCCAGAAGCCCGGCCAGCAGTCCCGTCAGCACATCACCTGTGCCTGCCACTGCAAGCGCCGAATTCCCGTATGGACAGACCCGCAAATCCTCTTCATTAATCGCTACCAGTGTATTTTTCCCCTTCAGGATACAGATACCGCCATACTGTTTGGCGATTTCTTTTACCGCAGAGATTCTGTCTGACTGAATATCACTGGTCTTGCAATTAAGCAGCCTGCCCGCCTCACCCGGGTGCGGCGTCAATATCCAGTGCTGCCTTCCTGCAGGCGATTTTGCCAGCAGATTCAGGCCATCTGCATCGATGACGTCGGGACTTCTGTGCTCAAGACAATACTCAAACATCGTTTGTGACCAATTGCTCTGACCCAGTCCCGGCCCGAGTGCAAGGACATCGGTTTGCAGAAATAACGATTTCAGCTGCTTTGCCCTGTGAATACCGCTCACTAGTAATTCAGGACGGCAAACGGTAATTGCAGTCACATTTTCAGGAATACAGGCAACCCTGACCAACCCTGTCCCGGAAATGTATGCCGACCACCCGGCCAGACAGGCCGCCCCGGCCATGGCTCGTTCACCCCCTGTGATCAACACTCTGCCATTACTTCCCTTATGTGAATCGCCGGCACGAACCGGCAGCCAGCTCTGACATTCGGCCAGATCAAGCTGTCGAGGACTTCCAGTACCAGAAGATGTTTTTTGTTGATTAGTGTAGTGTTTCATATTATTTAACGATTAAGCACGACGAGAAGCTTAGCTTCAAGGCAGGTTTCGCAGTAAGTGGTTGTACCCTTTGCAAGGAACCTAACGCCGTAGATGACGGTTTCTCGCCGCACCCGAAGGGAGTTCCACAAATGGCCCAATACGGCGTTGCCGTTCTTGCCAGGGGATTTACCATTGCCTGCAAACTGCGCATTGTCCTGAACCATTTGTGAACCTCTTAATCGTCAAATAACATGAAACACTACACTAATTCATGACCGGTATCATACGACAAATGAAACCCGAGACACATTCTACTGATGAGCAATTACCTGGCGAGCTAGCCGGCCTTGCAGAACAAATACGTCTGTGGGGACAGCAACTGGGCTTCCAGCAGGTCGGTATTACGGACATCTCTTTGCAGAAAGCAGAAAATCACCTGAAACACTGGTTATCCATGAATCATCACGGCGAAATGGAATATATGTCACGGCATGGACTAAAGCGTAGCCGACCTGATGAGTTGATTAGCGGCACCACTCGTATCATATCAGTGCGCATGGACTATCTGCCGCACGAGGCAGGAACAGCCGTAGATCAACTGAAAAAATTAGATCGCGCCTACATTTCACGCTATGCCCTGGGGCGTGACTACCATAAGGTAATGCGTTCACGTTTACAGAAACTTGTGCGGCGCATCGAGGCCGAACTGGAAGGGTTTAACTACCGGGTTTTCACCGACTCGGCACCGGTACTGGAAAAAGCTCTGGCAGAAAAAGCTGGCCTGGGCTGGATAGGCAAGCACAGTAATTTAATTAACCGTAAGGCCGGATCCTGGTTTTTTCTTGGCGAGATCTATACCGACCTGCCCCTGCCGGTCGATAGCGCCGTTGAAGAGCACTGCGGCAGTTGTCAGACCTGTATAGAAATCTGCCCGACACGGGCCATCATTGCACCTTATCAGGTCGATGCCCGGCTGTGTATTTCCTATCTCACTATTGAATACAAGGGTGTGATAGAGGAACAGCTCCGGCCTCTGCTCGGTAACCGCATATATGGCTGCGATGACTGCCAGCTCTGCTGTCCCTGGAACCGCTTTGGAAATCCGTCGAAAGAAGCTGACTTTCAGCCTCGACACGGACTGGATGACACGGCATTGCTGAATCTTTTTAGCTGGAGCGAGTCCGAATTTATGAAAAACATGGAAGGATCACCCATTCGACGTATCGGGTATCAGAGCTGGCAACGAAATATTACTATTGCGCTGGGTAATGCAGCTTATGATCCTGACATTGTGAAAGCACTGGAGATAAAGCAAATATCAGCTTCTGAACTGGTAAGGGAACATATCAGCTGGGCCATAAAACAGCAGAAAAGCAGAACCTGCTAGTCTCGGCAACCTGAAAAAAAAGTTATTATTATGTCGGCCCCAATTTATTCGGACATGGCGAAATCTTGTGCAGGCCACTTGTGCGAATAAATTCGCGCCGACATATGCAATATAGAATTTTCTATAAAATAACGCTGTTGGAGAGGAGAGGCTTGATTTTATAGTTCTCAAGATCGCACCTCGGCTCTATTTGTCGATTTTTTTTACCAGCGAATAAGCATCGGTCTGTAGCCAAATACTGCGCCAAGATGGTGTAGCAGTGAATGCTGACCATCTTTCTGCCAAAGTTTGGCAATTTCCCTGTCCACCTGGCGGTACTCCTCAAGCTGGTCGGTGACCAGGTCATCGTCACCAATAGAACTTGAATCAGTGGATTTAATATCATCGATCAATGACAGCCACAAGGCACTGACTCCCATGATAAACGTTGGCCATGTCCGTTGTATCTCGGGTGACCATGAAGGATCACTGTAGGCCTCTAACGCCTTAATTGTCAGTTTTTCGGTATCTGATGAAATAGTCTTTTTGATCAGCCCTGCCTGTTTCACAGCTGCAAGCTGAGGACTATTGTCTAACTCTCTGATGACTTCTATTGCAGTATCCCGGCTACTATAGAACAGGAAGCTGAATTGATGGCCCGGTGGCTTTCTCGTTGCTCGGCGATGAAAACGCCACCATGAAAGCCTGCTTGAATATTTCTCCAGTACTGGCTTAACAATGCTATCGGCGAGTAACAGGTCGATAGCAAAATCTGGTTTTTCCATTTCTTCCGGCCAGTTAACTCTGTAGCGATATACCCACCATGACATTTCGTCTTTCTGCAACGATGTATTTGTTACGGGCACAGAATAATAGGCTTCCGGCAATGGCTTGCTCGTGGTGCAGGCAGCGAGCAGCAACAACGCTGCGATCAGCAGAAACCTTACCCGCACACTGCTCATTCTATAGACAGACTTATTTCAGCTTCAGGAAGGTGCGCCTGAAGTATTTTAGTTCATCAATCGACTCACGAATATCATCCAGTGCCTTGTGGGTATTTTTCTTGCTGAAACCATTATAGATTTCAGGCTGCCAGCGCTTGGCAAGTTCTTTTATTGAACTGACATCAAGGTTTCTGTAATGTAGCCAGGATTCCAGTTGCGGCATGTAACGATAAAGAAAACGTCGGTCCTGACAGATACTGTTGCCGCACAAGGGAGATTTATTGCGTGGACAAAACTCTCGGATGAATTCCAGTGTTTCATTCTCCGCTTTCAATTCTGTAATCTTTGATGCCTTTACCCGTTCAGTCAGACCAGTTTTACCGTGTGTGCGGGTATTCCATTCATCCATGCCGTCAAGATATTCGTCAGACTGGTGGATGGCCATGACAGGCCCCTCACCCAGAACGTTCAGATCGGAATCTGTGATGATGGTGGCAATTTCAATAATTCTGTCTGTATCCGGATCGAGACCTGTCATTTCCAGATCAATCCAGACCAGTGCATTGGGATCCTGTGGCATAAATTAAATATCCTGTTGTTTTGTGGGGAAAGTATCAATTAGACTGGAAGGATAATGTATTATTCGGTTTACTGGAATAGATAGTTTCAAGTCGTAGGTCTCAGGTCTTAAGGCAAATATTTTATGACTTCAGATACACGACATACGGCTTTTCATTTACGACTAGAACAAATCATATATGAATACTTTAACCATCCTCTTTCTTTTCGCACTGACAGCCATGCTGATCACTGAATTCTGGCTGGGCAGACGTCAAATACAGAATATACAGCAACACCGTGATGCCGTACCTGCTGCGTTTGATGAGCAGATTGACCTCGCCACCCATCAGAAAGCAGCAGACTACTCCATTGCACGTACTCGTCTGGGATTAATTTCCGGCTTCTATTCAGCACTTATTCTGCTTGCATTCACTCTCGGCGGTGGACTGCAGCTTATCGATGATCTAAGCCGGCAGTTGTTGGACAACCCGTTGATAATTGGCGTGACATTCATTATTGCCACCCTGTTCATTGGCGCTCTGCTGGACCTGCCGTTCACTCTTTATAAGACCTTCGGCCTTGAAGCCCGCTTTGGCTTTAACAAGACCACCCCTGCCCTGTATATCGTTGATTTAATCAAAACGACCATTCTTTTTCTGCTCATTGGCGTGCCATTATTATTTGTCGCCCTATGGTTAATGCAGGCCAGCGGTAAACTCTGGTGGCTGTACCTGTGGCTGGTCTGGATGGCTTTCAATCTGCTTGCCATGATTATCTATCCTGTCTGGATTGCGCCTTTGTTCAACAAGTTCGAACCTCTTGAAGACGAATCTGTCAGCAAAAGCGTTACTGAACTGATGCAACGAACCGGTTTCAAGGTTCAGGGGTTGTTTGTTGTCGACGGCTCACGCCGCTCAGCACACAGCAACGCCTATTTTACCGGGCTGGGAAAATCCAAACGTGTCGTATTCTTTGATACCCTGCTTGACACCCTTAGTGCCAATGAAATTGTTGCCGTACTGGCGCATGAACTGGGCCATTTCAAACGCCGCCACATTATCAAACGCATAAGCATATTTTTCCTCATCAGCCTGCTCGCGCTGGCGCTGCTCGGCTGGCTAATGCAGCAGGCCTGGTTCTATCAGGGTCTGGGGATGACTACTGACTCAAACCATGCCGCTTTAATGTTATTTATGATGGTCGGCCCGGTGTTCATGTTTTTCATCCACCCGATCAGCTCATGGTTCTCACGTAAACACGAGTTTGAGGCCGATGACTACGCAAAAGAAAATGCGGATGCCGGTGATCTGGTGTCAGCCCTGTTGAAACTTTACCGGGACAATGCCAATACCCTGACACCAGACCCAATCCACTCAGCATTTTATGATTCACACCCGCCGGCTTCGATTCGTATAAAACATCTGCAAACAACAGGCTAAGCAGATGCACACCTCTATCTATTCATGAACGCACACCAGAGTGCACCGAGACACCCCCAGGAGAAAACAATGAACAATAAACTTTTAGCAGTAATAATATTCACCCTGCCGTTCAACGTCATGGCCGCCGCACTGCTCCCTGGCGATACAGAAAATGGCAAAAAACTCCATGACAGCAGCAGTTGTCTGGGCTGCCACAAACAAATGACCGGTGGTAAACCCGATACGCTGTACACGCGTGCCGATCGTCGGGTGACAAACCTGGGTGGGTTAATTGCTCAGGTTGGAAACTGCAACAAGATGCAGAAAGTGGGGCTGGATGAAGACGGCGTGAATGATGTGGTGAAGTACCTGAATGAATCATTCTATCAATTTGGCGATTGAATGATTCCTGAAACTACGTTAAGCCCTCTGCATCACCCATTCCCTTGCAGGCTCCATCGATAAAAATGCCTTCACATGTATGCCCCGGTTTTCAGCGACAAGGACTCCAAATGATACATCCTCTACATAATCCGGGTTAATGACATAGGCAATACGTAAGTGGTAGGGAACCAGAGATAACAGGCGTTGCACCATTTCGTACGTCATAACTTTATCCAGTACACCAGTCAGCTCTCTTTCATCAACGATGACCTTATTGCACTGGTTCTCAATACAGAGACGAATGATGGATTCCCCATATGCGACGGCTTCATCGACACTATCATCAGAACCCCTGGTCGTTACACTCAGCAGATCCCCATCTATTTTAGAAGTATAGTCGAGCGCCATCCCTGCTTCCCCTCTCTGATATTATGTAACTGATTGATGAACTTTTCGCCGTTCGTTGATCGCTCGAGCAACGGTATTTCGATCAATATATTCGAGCTCGCCGCCAACTGGCACCCCCCGGGCAATACGGGTAAGGCGTATAGCTTTGGCGACTTCTTTTCCGGCAAGCAAATCGGTAAGGTATTCTGCCGTGGTTTCACCCTCGGCCGTGAGATTGGTTGCCAGAATTATCTCTTCAATCGCAAATTCTTCCAGCACTACCAGCAGGCGGTCAATGCCAAGATTGTCAGGACCTATTCCATCCAATGGTGAAATGGTTCCCATCAATACAAAATAGCAGCCCTTGTAACTTCCTGTCTGTTCGATGGCTTCAAGGTCCGCCGGTGTCTCAACGATACACAGCTGCGAATGCTTTCGTGACGGCGATGCGCAAAGAGGGCAGAGTTCTGTTTCACTGAGATTGTTGCAGCGCCGGCAATGTTGTATTGAATCCAGTGCATGCATCAATGCAGATGCGATTCCCCTGGCACCTTCCCGGTTACGCTCTATCAGATAATAGGCCATGCGTTGAGCAGATTTTGGGCCGACTCCGGGTAGACAGGCAAGCGCTGTTCTCAGGTTTTCAATGGCATGGGCAGTAGACATAATGCAGTAGAGAATAAACTCAGAATGGTAGATTCATGCCAGCCGGCAGCCCCATGCCTGCGGTCATACCGGACATTTTCTCCTGTGTCGTTGATTCAACCTTGCGTACGGCGTCATTCACTGCTGCGGCAACCAGGTCCTCAAGCACCGCCTTTTCCTCACTCAGTAAATCGTCGTCGATAATAACCTTGCGTACATCATGACGACAGGTCATGGTAATGCTTACCAGGCCGCCACCGGCACTGCCTTCAACTTCAGTCTGTGCCAGCTCTTCCTGCGCCTGCTGCATTTTTTCCTGCATGGCCTGTGCCTGCTTCATTATGTTACCCAATCCGCCTTTCATAGTGATGCTCCTGTTATGTTCTGTAAATACCGGTTTTTACCCGGCTTGTTAAGGGTATACGGTCGTGCTGTTAATTACCAAGCGGCTTAATTGATGCCGGTGAGATGCTGGCGCCAAAGGCCTCGACTATTTTAGTCACTGACGGGTCCGACATTATTGATTCCTCTGCCGCCTGCAGACGCTCTCTTGCCTGACGTTGTTTTTGTTTAGCAGGGGTCTCAGCCACGGGGTTGTCGATGCGCATTTTTACCTTGAAATTTCCGCCTAGTTTTTTCTGCAAGGCATCAATCAGTTCTTTTTCCCTTACAGATGAATAGATTGCTTCCTGCTCAACATCAATTAGAAGTTCAAGTTTGTTTTCATCCCAAATGGCCGGAGCCATGTGCAAAGCAAGTTGCTTAGTAAGTCCTGTCACGGAAAGTGATCCGACCAGGTCTGCCCAGTCATTGCCAGCGACAGGGGGGGCTGTTTCTGCGACCGGCTTATTTTCCGGCAATGGTGGCGGTTCATTAATCTGATGTGTCTGAACCGGGGTCTCAGCAGGCACGTCGGCGGGAACATCAGGTTTCAGGCTTTGTAGCGGTGCATTCGCAGTTTGAGTCCTTGCCGCTGATTCGGATTGCGGATAAGCCGCATTTCCCTGCGTGGATGTCTGCCGGGCAACAGGTTGCTGGTTAGCCTTCTGCTGCATTGATGCAGGTTTTGTAGTTACGGTCTGTGCAGACGAACCAGGCTGAAAAGCCAGCATTCTCAGCATTAGCATTTCAAAACCCGTTCTGGAATCAGGTGCCAGAGGCAGGTCCCTCTTGCCTGTCAGACATATCTGATAAAATAGCTGTAATTGTTCTGCACTAAATTTGTTGCCGGTTTTTTCCAGCCATTCCCTGTCCAGACTGCGTTGTTCGATTATAGCCGGAGCCAGCTGAACCAGAGACAGATGATATAAAGCACTCAGCATTTCATTCAACACCATCATGAAATCCGGGCTACGGTCTGCTGCATCATCTATTGCCTGGAACAGAGCATCCGCATCATCGTTCGCCAGACTTTCGATCAATGCATGAATATACTGTAGCTCGATACTGCCAAGCATGCTCCTGACATCTTCTCCAAACACTTTTCCCGCACCAAAAGCGATGGCCTGATCCAGCAGACTAAGTCCGTCGCGCATGCTGCCGTCAGCATTCGCCGCCAGTAAATCCAATGCTGCATCATCATTTTCAATCTTTTCCGTCTCAAGAATGCGGACGAGCTGTGTTTTTATCTCTAAATGATTTAGCCGTTTAAGATTAAATTGCAGGCAGCGGGATAAAACTGTCACTGGCAATTGCTGTGGATCTGTAGTGGCAAGCAGAAATTTGACATGCTCCGGTGGTTCTTCCAGCGTTTTCAGCAATGCATTGAAGCTGCTTCGAGAAAGCATATGCACTTCATCGATGAGATAAACTTTGTAACGGCCAGTGGTAGGTAAATACTGAACGTTATCCAGCAGTTCACGCGTATCGTCGACTTTAGTTTTCGAGGCTGCATCGACCTCGATCAGATCAATATAGCGGCCTTCGTCGATGGCTATACAGGAAGCACATTTGCCACATGGGGTAGAACTGATGCCCTGCTCACAATTCAGCGCCTTGGCCAGTATTCTTGCAATGGTTGTCTTGCCTACTCCGCGCGTGCCAGTGAATAACAGGGCATGATGCAGGCGGTCGTTATTCAGGGCGTGAGACAGTGACTGGAGTATATGTTGCTGACCAACAACATCGTTAAAGCTGCCTGGACGCCATTTTCGTGCAAGAACCTTATATGACATAACTCATCCGGGACCTGTCCTGGTGTGCCCTGCAAGAGCATAATAGAACATTGAGTGGTGGCGGATCAGGACAGCCTTTCCCTAACACCCGAATCTGCTGCTGCGGCTGCTTCCTTCCAGATCTGACCGGGTTCACAGCATATCGTCATTAAGGGGGCCAACCATCACCGCCATAGAAAGCATTCATAATAATACGAAAAAATGCTGACGTGATTTTAGCGAGAGTTTATGATCTGTACCAGCAGAATACGTAAAATTTTACGTTTTATGTATTAAGGGCACCTCTATAAATCCATGAATATTCATCTTCCATCCCAAATCGTCCCTTTCTGCGTTAAGAATCTTCGCAATAGCCAGCTATTGCGTGCGATC
>JBLYYR010000039.1:0-5648 GCA_048550195.1 Arenicellales bacterium | reverse complement strand
GGGATGAATAATGATTAGGACGAGAATCGCGCAATATAGTTTATTTGAAAGTGAGTTTCGAGTATTTACGTGGAGTCCAAAGCGCTCTATTGATAGATGGACGAAATCTGGTGCACCGAAATGAGTTTATTCTATGTTCAATTTACTTCCTGAGAATATGCCAGGCCGACCGGGTTGGCGATTGTACAGTGCCACGATAATCGATCCAGGCGGCAAAGAGTACGGGACAATTGAAACACGTGGCCTCTTCTATCATCAAGGAACTAGACCTGTCTATTACTGATAGACCTAAAAGAAGGGTGAGAAAAATGAAAGTACCAGTCGAATTACTTACCACATCCGAACGGTCTTTCAGACCAGCTCTGCCTAAACTTATCTCAAAAATTGACAGACAACTCAATACAGTACCCAGAAACGGCCTACACACTACTAACCATATTTTCCCCATAGTTCAATGCTACAATCTTTGTGCTCTTATTGAAAATTTATTGGGTAGAGCCGAAAACGCAAAGCAATTGTGTATGACCGAGATTGATTGGCTTGAAAGGGTAGCGAAGGAGTCAGGAGATCTCGGTGTTTTGTCCTATGCCTTTCAACCTTGGGTAAATCTCGCCCGTATTGATCGCATTACTGGTAACCTATCGGGTGCTTCAGAAAGACTTGAAGTTCTGCGTAAGGCCTGGTGTAGCAAATCTTTTTGTTTTCATGAGATTCCTGTCCAAGCCAGGGATTGGCCTTTGTTAATTCAACGAGTGCCTGAACTTCCCCTGTATCTCAGATATAACTGGGTTCAAGAAAATCTGCTTTGCGCCCTTAGGGGTGAGTTCCACGATCGGTTGCGAGGAATTGCCACAGAGGTAAATAATTATAGATCAGAACACATTCTTCAGGACATGTTACTTGAGGCGACACTAATCGCAAGTCGCTTTAGCGGTGAAACCAACGATGAGCTTATAGAAACTGCCTATGAGAATTCAGTTCAGAGATTTCCGGTAAATATCATTTTCTCAATCAGATATGCCGAACTTCTATTAAGCCAAAAAGAGTCTAACTATACACGCATCAACAGTAACGCTATGAGTAAAATTGCCACCCATCTGTTAAGCGGAAAACCAACTCCCTGGCAACTGGCCGTGGTTCAGCCAATTGTGGGACTGTTGTGGAAATTTCATCAAATAACAGCATTCACCCTGGCAAAAGCAGCTTACGAAGCTTCTCACCGCCTCGGTGATGAGAATTTAGAAGCCTGGTTCGCAGCAGCCTGCGCCAGCGCTGATAACTCAGACTCTTTTTGGCAGACGCGGCGCCAGAAATTGGCTGAAAATTCTTGGCACTTAGCAGTTAGAAGCCCTAACAATTCTGATCATGACTCTCGTGCGGGCTGTGTTGATCAAGTTGCTAAGCGGGTGGTCGAGTTCTCTCAGGAAGTGTTTAAAGATCAGCGCAAAACCTTTGACACAAACATTTCGTCATTAATTGACATTAATTTCGCACTACCCAAACTACTTCAAAAGATAGAGCCCATATCTTCAAACAAAAATACTGCGACAGCAAAACTCCAATTCCAGAAAAGGCAACTATACCCGTTGGCTCCGCTTCTTGATTCGGACACACCAGACGATATTCGATCCATGGTTGCAGCTTCAGATTTTTCCGAACAGGCCAGCTTCGCCGGAAAGTCTTATGCTGAGGCCCTGAATTTAGCCACCCCAATTACCTGTTATGTTCTCAACAAAATACGACTTCATTTTCAAAAGTTGTTCGGCGTAGACTTCAATGAAGACCATTTCAAAGTTTGTGTTCGTGTTGACAAGAAAGACAGCTATAGGCAGCTCCAAGGCGCTCATGTTGACTGGACAAAAGGCTGTGAATTTGATCAAGATACATTGGATATTGGTTCTTCATTCCCCTGGAAAAACAATACTTTTTCCTCTCTTGGTAGTTGCAACGCTATTGATTGCGTTATCGGTGGGCCACCCACAGAATTCTTTCTCAACGCACATAATGCGACACTCCGATTAAAGTCTGGTGAGGGTGAAGTTTGGAAAATCGATGATATTGATTTTGATATCCAGGATGAGCCCACTCCCGGGCTAACCGAGTACATAATATTGAGGCCAGCTTATACCATTCATCAATTTCCAAACCCGGATAATTGGAGACAGCACAATAAACTACGCTTGTTTATTTCATGTGACTACTATAATCATTGATCAACCGACTTAAAGTGATGATGTAGTGCAATGCAGTAAAAGCCTAATTTGACCAGTACCTGCGTCACAATACCAGCATATCAGGATAGCGGATGCAGCAAAGCAGATAATTGTTGAGCAGTTTCGGTCTTCAAGTCGAGTATAGCTTTCGGAAGCATACTGCTGCCTATGTGTAAAGGGATCCTGCCCGGGGCAAGTAAACGAACTGTGCGGCAGCCGCATGCTTCAAGAACATCTCGAGGAGTAATATCAACAAAAAAGGCCTCGTCATCTCCCTGATTCGATCTTAACAAAACCGTATTCTTTGGCGGCGGTGCCAGGCCAAAAGGTGAAGGCACTTGCACAGCCGGGCGAGAAGCATATAACAATGCGTGATCATAGGAGTCTTTGATGGCAAACGGCATCTCTTTAAGATGCTCCATTCGTTTACGCAAGGAAGGGTTTTGCAATGCCCAGCTCAACCCCCTATAAACTTGAGCCAATTCCAGGACTGCTGAGGCTACTGCCTTTTGAATTGTAGGACCACTGCCTAAACCAAGTGTAAATTCTGGCCTGTCCGCACTCGACAGCTTTGGCCAGCAGGTTGCTGAAGCATAATACACCTCGTTATCACATCCAAGCACAGCAGTGCGTAGATTGAGTTCAGCAGACCCAAAAAGCCTGCTGATACTCTTATCGAGATAGAGTTCTGCATCTACCAATTCAGCCTTGGCTACACCGTACCAGACTAGAAAAAACATATGCCTTTCGATTACCTCAGTGTAAGCACGGTCAATTGCATCCTTTAAATTAAACCCTGTCGCAAGACCATTACTGGTACAGGGCGTTGCAATATGCCCCCCTAATTTTTCTTTTGAGGTAAGATAAACAGCAGATGCTGGCACCCATTTCGTTCGCCCTTCCTCCTCGACTGAAGAAGCCATCACCCAAGCAATTTCCTCGTATGGAGAGAACCCTGCTTCCATCGCCTGGGATACTTTCATACCCGTTAGGCTGAGTGGAACAATGGCATTTTCCAGTTCATTTTCCCGAGCCTTGATCAACGATCCAGGTATGGTTTCAGCAGCATAACGTTCGATTGACTCGCCGATTGCCGAACCGATGGCGGCCTCAAGAGTTTCACCTTTACCGGAGGCGCCTTTCCAGGATGGACGGCTTGGGGATAAGTTATTATTAGATAAGCGGGTTATGACTACATATGGATACTCAAGCTCACCTTTTCGAGCTGCTACCTCCTGTAACTCGGCTATTAAACCACCTGAGCGCCCAATTGCGTGTTCCAGCCCTGACTGTGGTCTGGAATTATCAGAATTCCAGCAACTTTCACAATTTGGCATCGGGAGAACTGATTCGGTTCGAACGTAACCTTCCTTATTCACCCGAAATAGCATAATCAAGTTCTCTGACGTCTCCAACCCTCGGGCAATACGTACTTGCTTACGAATGAGTTTAGCAGCGACTGAACGCTGAGCCAGCACTGTCGGCCTTCCTGCTGAAGAAATTTTGTTCTCAAACGCAGTAATCAGATCGGTACTGTCTTTCGCATCAGGACAGAGCTCATCGGGATTGTAAGTAGCCGCACGCCGCCAGAGCCAACAGTTCTCACATAGCCAATCAGTTCCCAGCAAAGGACTTACCAAAACATCATCACCTTCATGCTCCAGACGAAGAAACGTTTCTGCCGAGCCATGATTTATAGGTATCGATATTTTAATACTCTTCACTGATCCAGAGCCGGCCATCCGACTAACATGCCTCCAATAATGACGCGTCCCTGAAGACAGTCCTTAAGAATATATTTCTCAATGTCACCCCAGCCACCACCAACAGCACAGGAGCCCATTTCCAGTGCTTCTGCCACAAGCGATACAGTCTGATAGATGGCGCCAACGTTTCGCAGGATAGTGGCATAAGCAACGGCTTCATATTTCACTTCCACACACTCATAATCAGCAGCAAATATAAGGGCTGCCCCAGGTTGCGAGTCAATACCACAAACAGCACTTAATTGCTTGATAATAGCCAGGGCGTTAGCAGAGGAGTTCTCATAGCATTTTAGCCGATGCTCCAATTCACAGTATTCGGCTACATAAGCTGTTGATTCATCTTCGCTACCCCCCCTGTTGGCAATGAAAGTAGTAATTTCATTGCAAGCACCGCCACTGGGATATGAATGAAAAGCTACTTGCAAACCATTTTTCGAGGTTTTCACATATTGGGCACGAAGCGCCATATCCAAAAGGGCGCTTAGCTCATTGATCGATAAAGGCTTCTTTGCATAATCACGTCGGCTACGGCGACGCACTAGAACATTCGCAAAATCAGCATCACAATGAGCAGTATCATCTGGAAGCTCTATATTTTTTGTGTGAGCTCTTTCTTCAGTACTAACCTTGTTGACCTGATTCTTTTTGCGACCTGCCCAAGTCGCCCCGTAACCACCTTCCGTTCCGTATCCATGGGCACTTACAGCATGGAAAAGTGCATCATGAAAACTCCAGCAAGACTCCTCAGTTTTATTGGAGAAAGCCAGCAATCCATTATCAAAAAGAAAGCTACCGATTACGGAAAGATCCTTAATCGAAGTTGGTTTGCTTAACTCATCGAACACATTATTGATCCAATCAGATTTAACTGAGACTACAACCTTAGAATTAACACTGAGGATCAGATATTCATCTCCATCGAACCTGAAGAAGGTCTGCCTTCCCAGGAAGACTGTCTGCTCGTCATCGGTGTTAGGAAGTTGCATAACATAGGGGCGACGAGCAAGTGCAATTACCTCACCATTACTATCGATAACGGCTTCCTCAAGTGCCTCTAATCTGCTCAGCGCTCGCAGGGCATCCACAGCGGCTTCACCACTATTTATAGCTTCGTCTCTTAGTTTTGAGGTTTCCCGGGGTATCTGCGATAGGCAAGCTTCAAAACTGACAGGTAGATTAGGCAATTGAAAAGCCCAGTCTGGGCTACGCACTATACCTGCAGTACCGCGCACAATATTGTATGAGACTCCTGGTGAGAATCGAACAATACGCGCCTGGTTAATTAACCTTCGCACTAACCTCGGCTTTCGACTAGACCAACCCGAACATCTTCTCGAATCCCTTCATAAGGACAATGCAATGAGAGTTGATCTCCTGTGGACCATCCTCTCATCCAGGTTTGTAAACGGCTTTCATTGAGTTCAAAAGTGCCCTCTGGTGTCAGCTTTCCGACATCATTACGTTCATCTTCAAAACCAACGGTACATTTCGACAAGCGGCCGTTAGAGCGTACAACCCAGGCGTTGGGTTTGGCGGCATAACAGACATAGGGAGAATGACAGGATTTCTTTACTACCAATGAGTCAAGTATATTTTGATTGCGAAGTGATTTCTTTTTCTCCCTTCCTAGATGCACCTTGGCTGTTAGACGCTTAACCACAGTAGTAGC
>JBLYYR010000038.1:0-3832 GCA_048550195.1 Arenicellales bacterium | reverse complement strand
GTGGCTATATCCGGGATGATAGATGGAATAGCAACGTGGTTGGTCGAATGAATTCGACCCTACAATGGGCTAAATAGGCTTAACTTAGCGCCATTCGCCCCTGCGCCTACTCTTGATGATAAAGGAGATGATGAATGGGCAGTTATACAATTTAATTTTCAGATTTTACGGTCAGGCAGTAGGGATGCAGAACATGCTTTGCGTAGTAACCGTATTTATTTTGAGATTCCAGACAGTAGTCTGCTATGAAAGGACAGGTAAAGTCGGGATCAACATTATTTATCCGTAGCCTTACTTTTTCTTCAATTGCCGGGTCTTCGTAGCTATTGCAGTTATTCCCTTCGTCCCAGGTGCCATCCACGTAATCCGATAGATCAAATCGGGTATTGTATTCCCAGGCCTTAACTATTTTCCTGTTCTTGATCGAAGTAATAATTTGAATATCACAACTTACGTACGGCCCGTTAAAGAAATTAGCAATAATACCTTTTAAAGGGTCATCCTCTTTGAGTAAGACCTTGTTCCAAAACCGCCAGCCATTGAAGTTGGCGACAAGATCGGCAAATGAAAAAATGCCGGTAGTGGTATAACCGAAATTCCCGGCTTCCTGTTGCTTTCCCCACTCCAGAGCCTGATCAATAGTGTGATCACCAGATTGGGTTAGCTCAAAATATTGCCAGCCTTCAGCAAAAAAATGACCTATTTTATCTAATCCAACAAGGTGCCCATTAATATTGACGACATCACTCAACTCTTTAAAGTTCAGGGAAAAGCCTTCTAAATAATTTATGTCCCGATAAATAGAGTCGTTTAATGACAAAGAGTAACTTTGCCTGGCCAGTAAAGTGCGTAGTTGTTTGTCAAGATCGTAACCCTTGAGTCCCCAGGATGCGGTAAAGGATTGAAAAATAGCTTTCCTGAGTTCTCTATAAAGATCTTTTTCATCACAAAAATCATCTTTATCGAAGGCGTAAAATTCGTCCTGTTGTGCATTGGCTTTCTGGATCGCCTCTTGCAGACGTTGGTTAAAAATTGTGTTGATAACAGTCAGGCTGTTATCAAGTTTAAGATTTCTTGGGGTCACGCTGTCGATTTCAGCCGCAACCCCGGCTTGAAAGACGCAAGTACTTATTAAAATGGATAGGACGAATATCTTTTGCATGGTATCAAACAAAAGGTCATTGATAGATGGCTGGATTTATAGATCAGCTTGTGCGGTATTTCGAGTTCCGGTGTCCCGTTTCACACGTGGCTTTCCAACCGTTATCTGTTGATGTGTATGGCACAGCAGGCCCGGTATTTCGGGCAGGCGCTTGCCATCGGATTGTGGGTGTCGAATCCATTATAAGTCGCCATCGGCAGCCGGACTGCCAGGTACACCAATGATCGTGGAGCAGCCGGGCTGGACCGCTTGAACATGAACAGTTGCCATACGTTTCTCTTCGGTTACTACTAAGACCCCAGGTTCATAGACTCTTGTCCATGGCGGAACATAAATGAAGCGCATGAATTCTAAGTGGTCCCAGTCACGTTTGAACAGACCTGTTGATCTGTGCATTCAGAAACAGTGACCGAGAGGCACTGAGCGTGTCAGTATCATCGGGAGCTTTGCCCGGCACCTGAGGCCGTTCGTTGATTTTCGTTTAAATTCCTATCACGGATACAATAACATGTTAAAAATCATAATAAAAAAAATCAGGCTGGAATGTACGAAATTACACGAAAAAAGCAGTTGATCCAGCTACACCAGCCCCCCTAGTTTGAAAACGGTCAGGGCAGCGGAAACTTACCGCTCTCCTGCGCACGGCGTCACCTTGGCGGAGATCACCCTCTGGGAAAGGGTGGACATACGTTCAGTGGCGAATAAGAAAGTAGACAAACGTTTAATGACGATTGAGTCAGAACCCCTGGAGGATTGTAATGTTTAGAGGATTGCTTCGCGCATCAGCAGGTATGCTGTTGCTTGTACTATCTCACGCCACTTTCGCAGAGAACACCAATTTTACCACCTCACATTTTTCCGGCTCAGGTAATTGTGCCATGTGTCACGATGGCCTGACTGATACCTCGGGACAAAACGTGTCCATTGTCAGTGACTGGGGAACCTCCATGATGGCAAACGCGGCTAAGGATCCGTTGTGGCGGGCCAAAGTGGCGGTTGAGTTAGAACGAAATTCACATTTGTCTGCCTTGATAAACGATAAATGCTCCAAATGTCACGCGCCGATGGCGAACTACGAAATAACGAAAGTCCAGGGTGGCGAGGTTACGCTGTTTGGCCCTGACGGTGTGCTGAACTCGAATCACGCTCTATTTGATGCTGCCATGAATGGCGTCAGTTGTACCTTGTGTCACCAGGTAAGCGATGATGCCAGCCTCGGAACGATCGATGGTTTTTCCGGCCACTACATAATTAATAACACCAAGACCATCTATGGACAGTTCAGTGATATTTTCGCCCAGCCCATGATCAACAGCACAGGCTACACACCGGCCTATAGCGCACATGTATCTGATTCGGCCCTGTGCGCCACCTGTCATAATCTGAAAACACCTTATGTTGATGCCAATGGCAACGTTCTAACCACGACCCCGGAATCAGAATTTCCCGAACAAATGCCTTACACTGAATGGCAGAATTCAGTATTCGATGATGCCGGCAGTAACCCAACAAGCTGTCAGGATTGTCATATGCCCAAAACCCTGTCAAAGGTATCCAATCGTCCAAGGTGGTTGGGCGCAAAAGACGGATTTGCCAAGCATCATCTGGTGGGAGCCAATACGGTGATGTTGACCATGCTGAAGGACAATGCAGCACAACTGGATGTAACAAGCGGCAATCTTGACCTCAGTATTGATCGTGCCCGTGATATGCTGCAGAGCGCCGCCACGGTGGAAATTGTTTCGGCTGCGGTGAGCGATGGCGTACTGGAAGCCCGGGTCAGGGTGCAGAACAACTCGGGTCACAAAACACCAACCTCCTATCCTTCCCGTCGCATGTGGCTGCATTTCAAAGTTGTTGACAGTAATGGCAACATAGTATTCGAATCGGGTCATGTATATGCTGATGGCTCAATAGCAGCTGCAGACAATGACGTTGATCAGGCGGTGTTTGAACCGCATTACGATTTGATCACCTCTGCAGATCAGGTGCAGATCTATGAAACCATTATGGGTGACTCCGATGGCAACACCACCTATACACTGTTGCGAGCTGCTCAGTATCTGAAAGATAACCGCCTGACGCCGAAAGGCTTTAACAAACTGAATGTACCGGACGATGTTGCGGTGCACGGTCAGGCGGTCAATGATGCAGATTTTGACCTGGGTAGTGATGAGGTGACCTATCGCATCCCGGTGGCCGTTTCGGGTGACCTGGCTGTCAGCGTAAGTTTAAACTTCCAGGTCATTGCGCACGGCTATTTGCAGGATCTCTATCGAGACAGTCAGCTGGAACAGGTGCAGGCCTTCAAGGATATGTATAATGCACAGAGCCTTAAACATGAGGTGATTACCAGTGCGCAAACTACCGTTGTCAGTGACGGTGGCGGCAGTCTTCCGGTTCTGCCGGCGGTCACTCTGTCGGCATCCCCGTCATCGACAATCGATCAGGGGCAGACGGCGACTCTGACCTGGATTTCCAGCAATGCCACCAGCTGTACGGCCTCGGGTGCCTGGAGCGGAAGTCTCAGTACAGAGGGTAGCGTAGATGTCAGTCCAAGCGCTACCTCGAACTATAACATTAGCTGTAGTGGTGCAGGTGGCAGCGACAGTGCCAGTGTCACAGTAACCGTTAACGCGCCGCCGGCGGTGAGTGCGCCGACTCTTAATC
>JBLYYR010000037.1:0-10345 GCA_048550195.1 Arenicellales bacterium | reverse complement strand
TCATATTAATTTTCTGCTGCATCTGGTCAAAGCAGAATCCCGAAATCAGTAGCACTGTATCAAAACTGTATCAATATGCACCTTTAATCACTTCTGGAACCTCTGACAAAATTCTGAACGAAGTAGATTGTGATCTAAAATAATCAGGTTCCAGGCGAAAGCGTACGCAATAGCTAGCAATTGCTAAGGTTTGCAACGAAAAACTGGATTTTTTAGGCGTAAGATACAAGTTCATGAATTGATCAGAGGTTCCTTCATTATTAATAGTAGTAAATTAGCTTAAAAATAGACAGCCTGATAGTGACCTTTTCTATTCCACGGGACAGCGCGAGCTTTATTCATACTAATAAAATCGCTACCATGCAAGCTCGCATATAAATCTATAGAAGAATCATAACATGACAGCAAGCATGACTGCCTTTGCACGTAACCATATGGCGACCAGCTGGGGCCAATTGTCCTGGGAAATCCGCTCAGTCAACCATCGCTACCTCGACATCAGCCTGCGTCTGCCTGAACCGCTGCGTATTGCAGAAGAAGCCATCCGTGAGCGTATCAACAGACAACTGGCACGCGGGAAAATTGAATGCTGTCTTCGGTTCCAGGTAGACAGTAATCAACCGGATTCCATGTCAATAAATGGACTGCTGGTAGACAAACTTACCGAGATGGCTAACGAAATAGAAAAACGCATCCATGAAAGCTCCAGCATGGGGGTAACTGACATACTCAACTGGCCAGGCGTTATCACCGATGATGGGATTGATTACGCCACACTCGCAACGAATGCTGTCGGTCTTCTTGATGATACCCTGCAAGACCTGACCAAAAACCGCGAACGCGAAGGTGAAAGAATCGCAGAAATGGTCAATCAGCGACTCACAGGCATCACCGAACAGGTCGAGGCGGTACGTTCTATTCTGCCGGAAATTATTACCGCATTTAAACAACGACTTGAAAGCCGTCTGAATGAACTAAAAGAATCTCTCGACCCGGCGCGCCTCGAACAGGAAGTAGTCATTTTTGCCAACAAATCCGATGTCGCAGAAGAACTCGACAGGCTTGAATCTCACATCACCGAGACACAGCATGCCCTTACATCAATAAAACCGGTTGGCAGGCGACTGGACTTTCTGATGCAGGAGATGAATCGCGAAGCCAATACTCTCGGCTCAAAGTCATCCGATATCCGCGTTACCAACGCCTCGATAGAATTAAAAGTATTAATCGAACAGATCAGGGAACAAATTCAAAATGTTGAGTAAAACAGCGAAACCAGTCATTCTGATACTCTCCGGCCCCTCCGGTGCCGGCAAGACCACCTTGTCACATGCCCTGATTACCAGCATACCGGATACCCTCATCGCCGTATCACATACCACTCGCTCTCCTCGCACGGGAGAAAAAGAAGGCAAAGATTACTTTTTTGTCAACAAACAGACCTTCCTGGATATGATCGACAGCGGAGCAATGCTTGAATACGCTGAGGTGTATGGCAATCTCTATGGTACTTCACGAACGACTATAGAAAAAGCGCTGCGCGATAGAAAGAACCTTATCCTCGATATCGACTGGCAGGGAGCGCGCCGCATCAAAGCAATTTACCCTGATGCTGTCAGTGTCTTTATTCTGCCACCAGACGGTAAAGAGGCGAAAAACCGGCTATTGTCACGCCAGCAGGATACGGAAAAAACAATTCAAAAAAGAATGTCTTCCTATGGGGAGCAAATCTCTCATCAGGACGAATATGATCATGTACTTATCAATGCCGACATCGACAGTGCTACCCGGCAGTTAATAAATATGCTGTCCACCTAAAGATAGACTCTTCAAGCATTTATAGGTTAAAATTAAACGTTCTACTGAATATCTTATGGGTAAATTGTTAAATGGCGCGAATTACTGTTGAAGACTGTCTGGAAAATGTTGATAACCGATTTAATCTTGTCCTCATTGCAGCCAAACGTGCTCGCATGCTTGCTGAAGGACATCAGTCCGAGCTGGAAGTTGAGAAGGATAAAAATACTGTACTTGCCCTGCGGGAAATTGCAGCGGGTCTGGTCAACAGCGATATACTCATTGATGAGCCTGAGCCAGAAGAGACGGCTGAAGACCTGTTTCTCTCTGACGGCACTGAGGCCGAAGAGCCCGGTGAAACTGTTGAAGGTATAGCAGCAAATGCTAATTCCATCGCTAAGGAAACGCCACCCACCGACGCATGAACCTGTCCCGTCCTTCGGACCAGGACGGGATCTGAAATTTCAGGATATAGAAGGGCTGCTTGAGACTTACCTCAGCAAGCAGGAAATCGCCAGCATCTACCACGCTTACATCTTTGGCTATCAGGCTCACGCCGGCCAACGCCGTGCCAGCGGCGAGTCTTACATTTCTCACCCCGTTGAAGTCGCCAGAATACTCGCCGGCCTGCACATGGACAGCAAAGCCATTTCGGCTGCCATTCTGCATGATGTCATTGAAGATACCCCGACAGCCAAAATACAACTGAGCCGGGGCTTCGGCAAAGAAGTAGCCGAGCTGGTTGATGGTGTCAGCAAACTCAGCAAAGTAAGTTTTACTGACCAGGCTGAGGTACAGGCAGAGAGTTTTCGTAAAATGTTGATGGCCATGACACGTGATATCCGTGTCATCATGATCAAACTGGCCGACAGATTGCACAATATGCGTACGCTGGGAGCGATGCGTGAAGAAAAGCGAAAACGTATTGCACGTGAGACGCTGGAAATTTACGCCCCCATAGCCAGTCGCCTGGGCATACAGGCTTTTAAACATGAGCTTGAAGAACTGAGTTTCAAAGCAATACACCCCAAGCGATATTCTGCACTTGAAAAAGCGGTCAAACACCGGCGCGGCAACCGCAAAGGACTATTAAAAAAGATTGAGCATGCTATCAACAAGCGTATTCGGCAGGATGGTCTGACAGGTACAATAAGCAGCCGGGAGAAACATCTTTACGGTATTTACACAAAGATGAAGCACAAAGGACTCTCGTTCGATGAGGTTTTCGATGTCTATGCAATCCGTATTGTGACCGACTCTATCGATGGCTGTTATCGCATACTTGGTGCCATGCATAGCCTGTATGCGCCGATACCCGGGAAATTCAAGGACTACATTGCCATCCCGAAAGCAAATGGCTACCAGTCGCTGCATACAATACTGGTCTCTCCTTATGGCGTACCCATTGAAGTGCAGATACGCACAAGTGAAATGAACCAGGTGGCCGAAGCAGGTATTGCTGCACACTGGCTGTATAAATCAGGCAAAGTACAGAAAGAAACCAGTAACTGGATAAGTGGCTTGCTGGATTTGCAAAAGCAGGCAGGGAATTCCAGGGAATTTCTGGAAAATGTAAAAATTGATCTGTTCCCGGAAGAGGTCTACGTTTTCACCCCTAAGGGAAAAATTATTGTGCTGCCACGAGGCTCCTGCCCGGTTGATTTCGCCTATGCCGTGCATACGGATGTAGGCAATACCTGTGTGACTGCGCGGGTAAACCACCACTATGTTCCACTGCAGACACAATTACGCAATGGCAACACGATAGAAATCACCACTGATAAAAAAGCCATACCCAACCCTGGCTGGTTAAATTTTGTAGCAACCGCTAAAGCGCGCTCAAGTATCCGGCATTACCTCAAACACCTGCAGAAACGTAAAGCCAGAAACCTTGGAAAAGACCTTCTGAATAAAGCCTTACATTCTTTTTCTTTATCCATAAGCACAGTTGATGAAGATAGAATGGACGCATTACTAAAAGAAATTAACTTTAAAAGCAGAGCGCAGCTATACCAGGATATCGGCCTGGGCAACCGTATGGCACCGCTGGTAGCACGTCAACTCGCCCCATTGCTGGATGAGCCTGACAGCAGTGAGAAACCTCTCGGCCCACGCAACAAAGGCGTGCGCCCGCTGGGCATAGTGAGCGATGAAGGCATGGTCATTCATCTGGCCAAATGCTGCCGCCCCATTCCTGGCGACCGCATTCAGGGCATTGCAACATCTGGGCGTGGAATAGTCATCCATCAACCCGAGTGCCCCAACATCAGTGAATTCCACAACCAGCCGGAGCGGCTAATCGACGTCCAATGGGAGCCCCAGCCAGATAACCTGTTTCAGGTCATGATTAACGTAGTCAGTGAAAACCGCCGCGGTGTGCTGGCAACCATCGCCTCATCCCTGGCAGATGCAGACTGCAATATCGACCATGTCGATATGGATGACCGGGACGGCAGCAAAAGCCTGCTGGAGTTTCTTATCAG
This sequence comes from Arenicellales bacterium, assembly GCA_048550195.1. GTDB lineage: Bacteria > Pseudomonadota > Gammaproteobacteria > BMS3Bbin11 > BMS3Bbin11 > BMS3Bbin11. The sequence continues at coordinate 6,065 of JBLYYR010000037.1, read as the reverse complement.
CATCAAAGACCTTAACCATCTGGATAAAGTGTTAAAAAAAATTCGCTCTATGGACTTTGTGCTTAGTGCTGAACGCAAGAATCTATAGGTAAAAAGTCGAAAATCAAAATCGAGATTACTGTAATCAATAACCTTTTGGGAAGAACGTAAATGTCAGAAAAAAAGCCTCGTCATGTCATCTCTACCAGCAATGCCCCACAGGCCATCGGCACTTACTCTCAGGCCATAAAAACCGGCAACACCGTTTATCTCTCTGGCCAGATTCCACTGATACCAGAGACAATGGCAATCATCAGCGATGATATTTCTGAACAAATCCACCAGGTGTTCAAAAACCTTTCAGCAGTCGCTGCTGCTGCTGATGGAGACCTTGATGATATTGTTAAGCTTAATGTTTTCCTTACAGACCTGAGTCATTTCCCGACAGTGAATGAAATCATGGCCGGCTACTTCAACGAACCTTATCCTGCGCGTGCTGCAATCGGGGTCGCGGCGCTACCAAAAGATGCGGCTGTTGAGATGGATGCAATTTTGGAGCTGGGTTAGGGGTTTGGCCTCCTTGGGCCTGGTCTTTTTTTGTTCTTATTCTTGAATTAATTCGTGTTTTTCGCCCTTCATGGACGAGTTCATTTATTCAGGCCATCCATGGCCTTCACCCTTCGGGCCAGTCTTCGACTGTTCAAATCCGCATCCTGCGGATTTAGTCTTTTGAATTATATTAACAGAACCAAAGAAAAACCGCCCCATCGTGTTGGCCTTCGGCTACTCTGCGCGCTTCAGTCTGGACCGGGCGCGGTGAACTCGGGCAGGTGTGGTATATCGACTTACCTGTACATATCAGCATGACGAGTAGCCATTAGCTGCAAGGCACGTTTCGCCGAGAATGGCATGCCCTTTTCAAGAGACGTAACGCTGCAGATGATGGCTACTCGTCATGCCCGAAGGGAGACCCACAAATGACTCAATCCTGCGTTACACCCCTTGTTAAGGGAACAACCATTAACTGCGGACTGTGCCTTGTCTTGAATCATTTGTGGGTCTCTGATGTGCACAGGTAAGTCGATATTCCACACTACCTCAGACATGCACCGCGCTAATCCGGTCCAGCCTTCCAGTGCTCGACAACCCAAAAGGGGGTGTGAGGTCAAAGGCTAGATCCAAAATCAAAAACGAAATGGTGTAGGAATGCCGCTCGGCGCGATTGTTGTAAGTTTTACAATCCCCCATGGAAAAGAATCGCGCCGAGCGGCGCTCCTACATTCAAGGAATAGAATAAATTTTGGTTTTGACCTTCGGTTTTGACCTACCCGTCCCGTTCAGGCTTGCCGAGAAGCGGAGATTGAGCCGGGGGTTTCGGGATGTGTTGTCTGAGCGCCAGCGAGTTTCACATCCCGCCGGCTCGATTGAGCATCGCAGGGAATCCGAAGGGCAAGCATGCGGGTGCTCTTTGCTTTTGGTTACTTATCTTTGAGCAAGCAAAGAAAAGTAACTCGTCCATGAGGGACGAAATGCATGGATTAATTCAAGAAAAAGAATAAAAAAGACACCACAGAGAAGGGATGCAAACTCAGCCGTGCGCCAGCACAAGCATCAATAATGTGGCGGCAATTCAACAGCACTGCCAGCAGGGCCCTGCGCTTCACGCATATCTTCGACCAGGTCCTTTAAGCGTAGTATCTCCCGCTTCATTACCTCAATTTCGTTCTGCTGCCTGACAACAGTCAGATTTATATCTTCCAGGCTACTTTCCTGAAATGCAAGCCGGGTCTGAAGGTCCATAATTGTTTCGTTCATGAAATGCTTTCCTGATAATTAGTCATGCTGCAGCGTCAAAGACAGTCACTGCCCAAAGTCTAAAAAAGGCTTTATTGAGAAATAAAGAATAAAAATGATAAATGCCAGGTAGATGATAAATTGCACAGGATTATGCAACAGCCTGTCGAAGATACCCGCCTGCTCGCCTTTTCGCCTGCTTTCCAAAAATTCATCATGAGCCCGCTGGCTACGCTTTTGCTGGTATGAATTCAGCAAGGTATTAGCTTGCTGGAACTGGTCTTGATCATTGAGCCAGATGGCCCCGGCCGAGATAAACCAGTTGCCCGGTGGTGTCACATAAAATGATATAGAATGCTTATCAAGCAAGGCGCAGATATCTTCCAGTTCATCATCCGGTACACCGCGCAACGACATTAAAAAAATTGCCATTTTTTTGAATATCCCGAATAGTTACCTTTAATGCACCGATGTCTTTGCAAACCTAAATCAAACTTTGATATACACCCAGCCCTCCTTTAAACGATTTACAATTTGATCCAGGGCAGAGGGTGCTATACCAGCCTCTGGTACCAGTTGCACCTTTACTCCAAGATCTTGCAACCGTTTAATTGCTCGATTACAGGCGAGAATTGAAAGATTATCGTACTTTTCAGAAAGCTCTGTGATACGACCTGCAAATGGAGTGGTTCCGACTCTTAGTAAATCAAGCCCCCTGGCATTGGCAATAATTTCAAGCTCCATACTATTTCCGCTGTTGGCTGATGCAACTAACAGATCTTCTGCTGAGTCCAAAGCGGCTGTTAGCCTGTCAGGCTCAGCTGTATCGACATGCAGAATTACTTTTTTCTGCTCGACCTGGGAAGGTAAATTGGTCTGTGAGGTTTCAAGGTAAAATTGCCCCTTATCCGCATGCATTATTGAATTCGCATCCAGATAATCATGGGCAAACCAGCCGATCAGACTTCCAACTACCATGAACAGGCTTACCGCTACAGCTAAAGTTGAGAAGTGCTTGCCGTATTTCCACTGGTTGCCATTATGTTGCCTGTCCTGTGGCAAGCTATAGGCAAACTGTGTCAATTCTTTGATATTACGCAATTCACACAGGCGACAGGCTAATTCTGAATCGTTTTCCAGTTCTGCCATTATTTCACCACGCTCATCGCTATCCAGTTCGTTGTCCAGATAGGCATTTAATAGCTCATTTGAAAGTTCATCTTTATTTTTCATTTTACCCTCCTGAGTCTTGGCTCAGCATTTCCATGGGATTGATTGAGTTCGACAAGACTGTTACGCAGTGCCTTCCTGGCTCTGCATAAACGGCTCATCACGGTTCCTATTGGTATTTCCAGTGCCTCACTAACTTCGCTGTAGGTCAATTCTGCCAGGTCAACCAGCGTAACTACCTGGCGTTGCTTTTCAGGCAGCTCTGCGATCGCCTGCCTTATACGGAGAACGATTTGACTTTCGCTATGTTGGTCTTCCGGGGATCTGCCACTAATCAATCCCGCATCGTCGATATCAATAGTTTCCTTCTGAGTTCGCAGGTGATCCTTCCAGCAATTGGAGAGTATCCTGAACAACCAGGCATCCAGCAGCTCCCAATCACGCAGACTGGCTATACTCTGTAGCGCCTTGATCAATGCCTGCTGAGTCAGATCGTCTGCCAGATGACCATCACGGCACCAGGACAAGGCTACGCGGTACAATCTATCTCGACGGCACTCCAGCTCTGAATTAATTTCTTTTTGCTTTAATAGTTTCTGAATCAATTTCATTTTTGCCATCAGGATTGTTCCTTACACGTGTCTAATAGACGATTACAGATTGATTTCTATTCCATATTCCTTAAGGGGAATCTAAATTTGTAAAAAAATCACTTTTTGTTGCAAAAAAATGGAATAAATACTTATTTTCTCCGTCTTTATTCTGTAACAGCCTTGTGGAGAGGCAATATATTACTTTCTACATGGTAATTGAGTAAGGCTACATCATTACATAAATGTTGTAATTTTGCCCATTTACTCAATTGTCTGTGCTTCATCCATCTTGTTTGGCTGAATCTAATAATAATAAAACAACATCATTTCAACTTCTGCGTATCAATATTTACTTGGTGCAAGGATCAAAAGAGGATACAAAATGCATAAATTATTTGGTAAAAGGGCATTGGCGCTATTCGCCATTCTGTCCTTCGGCCTGGCTTCGGTTGCGCATGCTGCCGAGATCAAGACCGACAAGGCATTCGCCGATAAAAAAATTGTACTGCAAATTTCTGATAACAACCCTTTCAAGCAGACACTGGTACTGAATGTCGCCAGTAACCTGATCAAGGCTTATGGTTCGGATAAAGTCGATATCGAGATTGTTGCCTTTGGACCGGGCCTGCGCCTTCTGTTCGAGGAAAATGTTAACAAGGGTCGCATTCAGGGACTGTCCAGTGAAGGTGTCAGGTTCGCAGCGTGTCAAAACACGATCAAAGGCATGGGTAAAAAACTGGGTCATCCGCCTGCATTAAACCCTAACGCGGTTAAGGTCAGTGCGGGTGTTGTCCGCATCTTAGACCTGATTGATGCCGGTTACGTACTGATAAAACCATAGTTCCTCGAAGGGAGAGATAAATAATGAATTTACTTAAGAAAGCAATAATCACTGCTGCCTGTGCAGGCGGCATGCTGGCCGTCAGCCAGGCACAGGCAGCCAACTGGCTGATGCTGCAGGGTACAGAAAAACCCGGTCAGTCAGCACGCGCCAAGGTCTGGGGCTTCGTTCAGGTGCAATATCAGAACGATGACTCAGATGCCAATAAAGCAGGGACTTATATTCCGCCAAAGCTTATAGGTCCTAATCTGACATCGCAGTCTGCCTTTAACGTCAACCGCGCACGTATTGGTGTACGCGGTACCGGCATGCCTCTGGACAGCAAGGTTAACTACTTCCTGTTGCTTGAAATGGGCAATAACGGTATTACCGAACCAGGTAATTCCTTTGCAAAAATGACCGATGCCAGCATCACCCTGAATCACATTCCCGGTGCACGTGTTCGTACCGGTCTGTTTAAATATCCGGGTGCCGAGGAAGGTCTGCAGGCCATCCACGTATTTGACTGGGTAAACTTTACCAGCGTGTCTAACCAGTTATTGCTGGAACGCTTCCCGAACCAGGAGTACACAGCAAATATTGCGCCACAGCCTATCCCGCCGACAACAGATCTACAGGGATTTGATGATGGCGTTGGTGCCTTCCGTGATGTCGGTATACAGGTCTTTGATTCTTTCCGAGTTGGTTCAGATAGGAGCTGGGACCTGAGCTATGCATTCATGGTTGGTAATGGAAACGGCCTGAACTTTTCTGACAACAATAGCAAAAAAGATATCTATGCCTATTTCTCGGCTGAAAAGGTCTTTGGCAATACTAAAGGCCCGTTTCGTGACGGTATGAAATTCCTTGGCTGGTCACAGACCGGTGTACGGAGCTATGACGGCAATAACGACGGGGCCAACGAAAACTATGATCGTGACCGCTGGGGCGTTGGCTTCAAGTACAAGCAGAAGAACTGGCGTGCTACTACCGAATATATGTCAGGTGATGGCATGATCATGGTTGGTGTTAACAACCCAAGCTTTGGCCTGGGCCCCAGCGCAGGTAACCCCGGTGCACCGGGCAATGGTCTTCTTGGTGAAGCCGATGGCTGGTATGTCGAAGGTGGCTATCGCATTGGTAAGACAAACTGGGAAATCGACCTGCGTTATGATACTTATAACCGACTCAAGGATGACAAATTCGAAGTTAATTTTGACACCTGGACTGCCGGTGTACAGTACTTCTTTAACAAGAAGACACGTGTGACCTTGAATTATGCTGGACGTGACTACAACGCAAAAAACTTCGCGAAAGGAGCAGGACCAAATGCCAATCTGGATGGTGTAAAAGGCCGTGGTTCAATACAGTTGACCCATATCTTCTAAGCCAACATTCATGATTTGTTAATTCAAATCTGAATAATAAAAAACCCGGCTAGCAGCCGGGTTTTTTTATGATCTGGTTTTAGGTATTACAATTTAGGTGTTACGTAAAACCACTGCTGTCCCACAAAGAAATATCAATCGATGAGTAAGTGTTGATAGTGCTGCTTTTACCGAAGTTTAAGGCTTCGGAGACATGAAAAACAGCCTTCCCAAACCTGAAGTACAAAAAAAGAGTTCTCTCGCGGGGGGCGCAGGGAACGCAGGGAGGACAAACGCTTTTTTCTTATAAATCAAAACGTTCTTTCTTTTGCTTTCCCTGCG
>JBLYYR010000036.1:0-21349 GCA_048550195.1 Arenicellales bacterium | reverse complement strand
CGGGTGGGTCTGGAGCTGATGAAGATATGATGCGAGGCAATACCTTGGCAGTAGTTGTTGGTAACAGGCATAACGAAGAGCTTTCTCAATTGGTCGATCAGGAAAGTATTTATTTCGCCGGACAGAATCATGCTCTTGGTATTCTGGAAGCAATCGAACATTATGATTTCTTTCATGCCTGCACGATACCCGAATAGAGATAACAATAATAGTTACCGTGATTGACATGCATTACTGACGAGCAAGGCAATAATGCTTAATAAAAAAGTAAAATAAAAGAAGGTGTCATGATAAGAGAAAATTTACCAGAAAAAAAAGTATTGCCAAATGGTGTGATGTTTAACGCCTACCCTGACAGTATCGGCCACAAATTGTCTGATATTGTTAGCATGCTAATGAAACCTGAATTTAAAAATGTTTTTTCTTTTTTTTATATCCTGCCCACCATTTTCAATAGTGACCTGGATCGCGGTTTTTCAATTATTGATTACGACCTCAATAAGGAGCTTGTTACAAAGGATGACCTTCAAGAACTCCATGAATTAAATATCATATTCAAGTTTGACCTTGTACTTAATCACCTTTCTGTCGGATCACCACAGTTTCTGGACCTTTTAAAGCATGGGGATGATTCAAAATATAAGGACTTCTTTATTGACTGGAATGATTTCTGGCAGTCAGATGGGTCAATTGGACCGGACGGTTATGTCATACCTCACAGGGAAAACCTTGAGAAACTTTTTATGAGGAAGCCCGGGCTACCGATATTGAAAGTGCGCTTTCCGGATGGAACTGACCGACCATATTGGAATACTTTTTATCAGGAAGTAATATATAAAGCACTATCACCCAGCGAAATACAGCAAGCATTTACGGACGAAAAGCTTACAGATGAACAGGTGAAATATATTGTTGCAAGGGTGGATGATGCCTTGACTTTGAGACAGGATATTAACGAGATTGAATTAGGTGATTTTTCCTATCTTAAAGCTGACATTATCGCCATGCTTGAACGAAACCGGCAGTATCTTGGGCAAATGGATCTTAATGCCCAGTCGCAAAAGGTCTGGGATTTCTACGATGAGACCTTGAAGAAACTGCGCGATCACGGAGGTCGTCTTGTAAGGCTCGACGCCTTTGCTTATTTGCACAAGCTACCGGGGGAAGCTAATTTCTTCAATAAACCCGGCACCTGGGTATACCTGGAAAAGCTAAATCAAATTGCCGATAAATATGACTTGATACTGCTACCTGAGATTCATTCTGAATATGGCAATGGCTTGCACGCGGAAATTGCTGACAAGGGATTTCCTGTCTACGATTTTTTCCTGCCTGGCCTGGTCATTCATGCTCTTGATAAAAAGACAAATAGATACCTTCTACGCTGGATTCATGAGTTGATAGATAAAAAGATTCAAACAATTAACATGCTTGGCTGTCATGACGGCATCCCTGTGCTTGACTTGAAAGGTAATCATAATGATGGCATATCAACTGAAGGGTTGCTAGACGACAATGAGATTGACGAGGTCATTGAACTAATTTTAGACAGAGGCGGAAGAGTAAAAAACTTGTATGGGCCGGATGGTAAGAAAATTTCGTATTATCAGGTAAATGCGACGTTTTTCAGTGCATTGGGAGAAGACGAAAAAAAGTTACGTCTTGCCCGGGCCATTCAAATGTTTATGCCAGGCCTTCCACAAGTTTGGTACCTGGACCTTTTTGCTGGTAGGAATGACCATGCAGCTGCAGACAAAGAAGGAACAGCAGGCCATAAAGAAATTAACCGAACAACACTGAGCATGGATGATATTGAACAAGGTCTCGACAGGGAAATCGTGCAGGACCAGCTTGAAATAATACGATTACGCAATACGTCTCCGGCGTTCAAAGGGTTATTGACGATCAGCAACACTGATGAATACCGCCTGCTATTAAACTGGAGCAATGAAGGATCTACAGCAACTCTTAATGCTGACTTACGTGACTGTAGTTTTACTATTACGCATAAAGACAATACCAGTGAAGGAAATGTCATGTCGTTTCACTAGGCAAGAAATAGCGTATAAATTGACTTGTAACAGAGAAATCTGATGAAAATATTAGCGACCGACCTGGACAGAACGTTACTCCCAAATGGCAAATGGGAGAATGATAGCGATGCCATTCGCCTGTTTAATGAATTGACTGAAGTAAATAACGTTCTCGTTATTTATGTTACAGGACGAAACCTGTCTCTCACTGAGAATGCAATCGAAGAATACGGGATTCGATATCCGGATATTCTGTGTAGTGACGTCGGCACGTCGATAAGAAGGTATGAAAATGGCAAATGGAAGTTTGATCACGGCTGGATTAAACTGGTCAGAGAAGAAAGCCCACGATGGGATGCGGTGTCAATAAGAGACTCAGTTGCAGGAATTGACGGCTTACGGGAGCAGGAAAGTGAACATCTTAACCAGTTTAAACAAAGTTATTATGTTGAACATAAAAAAATGGATCAGGTGCTAAAGGAAGTTGATGAACGGGTTAAAGGAAAGTTCGATGAAGTTATTGTTTACAGTTTCGATTCATTGGACGACAAAGGACTGCTTGATTTTCTACCCGCAAGTGCAACTAAACTGACGGCGCTGGAGTATGTCGCTGAGGAGTTTGGCGCTCTAAATAAAGATGTCGTGTTTTGCGGGGACAGCGGCAACGACATTGATCCTCTGACTGCAGGATTTCGTGGTGTTCTAGTGAGGAATGCCGATGATCAGTTGGTAGAAAATGTAACAAAGGCCATGCATGAGAATCCAGGTTTACAAGTCTATTTCTCCAGGGGAGACTTCGAGGGCTTGAATGGCTACTATACGAGCGGAGTAATTGAAGGGGCATATCACTATGGGATTTTTTAAAAATTCTATGTAGAAAAAGGCCGCTAACAAACCAAGACAGATACCCCCTGATGGCTCTTTCATATTTAAGGGCACCTCTATTTATTAATGAATATTCATTAATAAATAGAGGTGCCCTTAATACTTTCCACAACAGGCAGAATTGGATCTGACGAATAGACTGTTTCTTCTGTAACTAGCACCACTATTAAGTTTTTTCATTGGCACATTACTTTAACAACTGATTAGTAAAGTTCTTAGAATAGAACTTTTAATTAAATATTAATCTTGTATTGTATTCCCAGGAAAACTAGTAATGAAAACATTAAATTATGCATTTCTGACTGTGAAATAGCTGGTAGGAAACGTTTACGGTGTGAAATCTGTCTTTATGGATAGCCAAAATAAGGTGACTTACGAAGCAATGGTAAAAATCCTGGGTAGTGATTCTATGTACGACCAGAAATTTTTTGGAAAAGCGTTATTAAGACATACGAACCTAAACCAAGAATTTTACAACCAGCTTTCTAGTCCTGCCAGGCCACGATTGTCTTCTATTAGAATGTAAGAGTTTTTTTCATCAGATTTCCTCAACTTCTGCCTTTGACTGCGGGTTCAAACTTTCACAAAAAATATCCGCATAGGAGAAATCTAAGCAGCATGGTGATGATTCAGCGTTTGTCCGCCATGTCTCGATAATAAACCTCTCGCCTAAAGATTCTTTCAGCTCAATTTCTATGCCTAAAAAACACTTTCTAAAGTAACCCCTGTGTCTCTATTAGAGGCACAGGGATATCATAGGCATTAGATACAAGTTCATGACTAGATCAGAGGTTCCTTAATATCCACGGCCTCTGCCACCGCCACCGCGAGAACCATTTCCCGACCCAGAGCCTTCATCATTGCCTTGACCATAGCGGTTCATCTCGCCGGAGCCATTACTGTTGCCCTGGCCCTTACGTTTCTTTTGGCCTGAATCATCGCCATTACCCTTTCCATGACTGTTCTGGCTGGCCTCATTCTTACTACCATTTAACTGTTGATAGAGAGCTCGCTCCTGCTCAGTCATCGATTCCATGTTTTGTATCTGTGCATTCTGACCTGCATTCTTTTCGGCAGACATGTTACGTGTCTGGGTTTGAGCATTATCTACAGCCTGGGCAACCGGACTGATCAATAGAAGGAGTGAACTTCCAATTAATATCATATTTTTGTTCATAATACTGTCCTTTTGTTGAGAGGTTTTCGAACTTTCTACCACTATACAACTGCGCTTTAAGGGAGTCAGTGACATACTCACAATTACAGCTGTGAAATGGCCCATTTACCGATTCATTTCACACTGTGGCTTCGCCTGACGGGTACCCCCAGACCAGTGATGAAGCGCTGATAGTCCGGGTTTTTCCGCAGTAATTGGTGGCCGGCAGCAATTAATTTGTCTACCTGCTCATCTGTGAGTGTGTAACTAGTCGGTATACGATTGAAATACTGCTGCTTTTGCGGGTCCTCGATGTCTCTGAAGTTAACCTGGATAAAATAAGGTTTGACTGGACTACCGGCAGACGACAGCTCTGCTGCCCAGCGCCTGATGCTTTTCTGAATTAATTCCAGCGTCGCTGTATTGTAGCGGTGAAGTTGAACATCAGTCACTGCGCTAAGGGTTTCTTCCATGGTCGGTGGCTTAGTACTCAAACCAATATCAAGCACTGAATCGGTCGAGGCATTGACCGAGATAATTGCCAGGCGACGTACCGGCTTGCCGGCGACCTTCTTTATGTACCCATTGAAACCGCCAGCCACCTCAATTAGATCGTAAATCGCACGCAGCCCAAGGTTGTCTGTGATACCCCCGTCAACAAAATGAACATAGCGTCGTTTATCCTTATCTTGATAACTTTTCAGTCCTTCAACGATCTGGGCCAGTTCGGGCCCTTTTTCTGATGTCTCTTCTCCGTTCAATAGCCTGCCTACCTGCTGAATTTCGCACCCCGGGTAGTTTTCAACCACTACTGGATCGAAAAGTAATGGCACCGTCGATGAGGCAGCAACAGCCCGTGAAATGGGAAAAGACGAGATATCCGAGCACAGCAGGTTGAAATATTCCTGCGTAAAGGTGAAGCGCACACCATAGGCCAGATCAGACGCGTTAATAAGGATGAGCGGGCCATTACCTCGCTGCAGGTCAGCAAAGCTCGCACCGTGGAACATAGAATCATCGTAGAATTTGACCGCCATCTCGGTTCGGCTTGAGCGGGTAAACCAGCGCAGCGGATTGAACAGACCTCGAATCAGCTTCGTCTCATTATCGTTCCGCAGGAACGCACGCTCAAAGTCCATAAAGAGCCTGTCTCCATTCAGTCCATAATATGCAGAAGTGAAGCTACCGCCTGAGACCGAGCTTATAACGTCTATATGATCAAGAATTCTTTGATAGCGACCATCAACCATGATGCTGGTGTCCCGTAGCTCTTCAAGTACACCGTATGCGAGTGCAGCAGCCCTTATCCCGCCACCGGAAAAGGCAAGTATCAGGGTAATTTCGCCGCTGCCCTGCTTACCAGGAACTGTTTTTATCGAATAGGAAGGGGTTTGTACGTTGTCGCTATACGGTTCATTGTTGACAATGCCGTAGGATGCGCAACCTGAGAGCAACAGCAGAACCAGCCCGAAAGAAACCTGTTTCAACTAAAGGGTACCGGTATAGCCCACACCGGGCACTGGATTATGATGCTGGTTTACAAAGGCTTCACCAATTTGACTATTCATATCCGTGATCTTTTTGGACATGTGATGACATAAGGTTGATGGTAGCTTACTGTTTTCTTCAGGTCGCGCACTTCATTCCCTTTTGGCAGTGGGAATGACGTGCACAGGCTGTTCTGCAGATTATCGTCTACTGGGTTTTCCAGCTGCCATCTGCCTGGCGGCAGGCCGTACCATAGAGCTTTTCAGGTTTTCCGCCAACCATTGCGTCAATTGTATATTCACGACAGGGACCAGCATTTGTTTCATAGGTCTTTGTTGGTACGACGGCATAAGTATTGCCGCTGTCGGGATTCTTCCACTGAGATGGAATGCCGGTACGAACCGTTTCCAGTGCATGGGCGGTTTTAAGGCGATCGGTATCATCCATGGATTTACCGACTGAACCGCCAATAGCACCCCCTAACATGGTACCAATAATGATTGCGGCTGTTGTACCATCGCCGTGACCGACCTGAGACCCCAGTACGCCGCCCAGTATCCCGCCGATCACCATGCCTGCATCCTGTTTTGTCGGTTCTGTAGTGCAACCGCTGAATACAAGAAATGATGAAATCACTGCTACTGTTAAAATTTTCCGTTTCATAATCGTCTCCATACATATGCTATTTTCTGATATTTCCATGCTATGGATGGTAAGGTATTCACAAATACCAGTCTTTGACATAAATCATCAATTTTCGTGTAATAATTATCTCTTATAATACTTACGTAAGCATTAAGCATTGTTTACCACCATACTCTCCAGGGAGCCGTGCCTACCATGAAATTTTCAACATTCATTCGCATTTTCCTCCTTGTCACTACTGTCTTTTTATCAGCCTCAGCTCATTGCGATAGCAAATCCGATGCCAGAAACATCATTGAAGCAGCAATTGATCATTATCGGGGTTTAACATCCTATAGTGAAATGACCATGACGATTCATCGTCCAGACTGGCAAAGAGCAATGTCGTTGCAGGGCTGGTCCACAGGGAGTAAAAAAACCCTGATTCGTGTTACCGCACCAGCTCGTGATCAGGGTAACGCAACCCTGGTACTTGATGACAACAAGGTGTGGAGTTTTGCACCCAAAATAAACCGGGTAATACGTATACCATCCAGCATGATGAGCCAGAGCTGGATGGGCTCGGATTTCTCTAACAAGGATGTCTCACGTACCGATGAAATCGTTGACAAATATACCCATACACTGCTTAGAACGGATACAGTCGATGGACATAAAGTGTATGTCATTGAATCGATTCCACATGAGGAATCAGCTATCGTCTGGGGAAAGGAAATCAGCCATATACGCGAAGATTATGTCGAGCTGGAACATGAATTCCTTGATCAGGATATGAAACTGGTGAAGAGCCTGAAAACCCTGGACATTAAAGAAATGAGCGGACGCATGTTCGCTGTTCAGCAACGCATGGCAAGTATTGAGAAAAAGGACGAATGGACAGAGATAAGTGTAGAGGTACTGGATTTTGACCGCGAGATTCCTGACTACCTGTTTACCCTGTCTAATCTGCGCAATCCAAGAAAATGAAACGTGTCGAAAAAACTTTTGTAGGTTGGGCTGAAACATGAAGTCCAACAATATGTACTTGTTTTTTGCTACTACGGAGCTCCCTGTTTTTATGACACCCATTCTGCGGGCGAAAAACCGGATAAGAGTGTGTGTGGGATAAATCATATACTATGACTAATGCCAGCCTGACACTCGCCTGGAGAAATATCTGGCGCCATCCGCGTCGATCATTATTGACTATTGCAGCGATGGTCTTCGCGGATGTACTTCTGGTATTTATGCTTGGACTGCAGCTTGGTCAGTACCGCATGATGATAGATAACTCGCTGAGTCTATTCACGGGCCAGATGCAGGTTCAGGATATCGATTATCTTGATGAACCGCAGATGTACCGCTCTATTCCCAATGCAGACCGTCTGGCTGATCAGATAAGACAGGCAACTAAGCTTGAGGCCATCTCGCCAAGGGCTTATGGTTTTGCACTGGTCTCCTCCGACAAGCGTACAATCGGTGTGCAGATCAGCGGCGTTGACCCTGCTCATGAGCCGCTTGTATCTACAATTCCCGGTTTGATATCAGAAGGCCGTTTTCTTTCTACTGTGTCTGCAAATGAAGCGATTGTCGGCAGTACGCTGGCGCGCAACCTGAAAGTAGATATCGGTGATGAACTGACACTGCTGGGAAGCGCTCGCGATGGTTCTATCGCTGCCACTATCTTGCCTGTCGTCGGTATATTCAATTCAGGTAGCCGTGACCTCGACCGTCAGATGATCGAGATTCCCATTGATAACTTTCGTGATGTGTTTGCTATGGGTGACCATGCTCACAGCATTATAGTCGCCGGACAACGCGAGAAAGCTGACAGCTATAGTCAAACAATCAAGAGTATCATCAAGGATGACAGGAAACTGATACTGCACGACTGGGAAGCACTGCTGCCCGGGCTTAAACAGGCGATTGAAGCAGACTTTTTCAGTGCCTGGATTATGTATGCCCTGCTAATCGTGCTGGTAGCCTTTAGTATGATGAATACCATGCTTATGTCTGTGCTTGAGCGTACACACGAATTCGGGATACTGCTGGCACTCGGAGTACGACATAGCAGACTGGGTAGAATCATCTTCACCGAGTCAGTTGTGCTGGCATCCACCGGAATGATTATCGGCATGATCGCAGGCTCATTGCTTACGCTTTATTTCTATTACAATGGCTTCTCCTACCCCGGCATGGAAGAAATGGGCGAGCGATTCAACATTCCTTCAGTATTAATTCCTGAAGTGTCTTTGCGCACCATTTTACCGGGCCCACTGGTCGTCATGATTGCCAGTATCATCGCATCGATTTATCCCGTCTGGCACATGCGCAAGCTGCGCCCGATCCAGGCCCTGCAGGCAGCATAAGATGAGCACAGGGACACAGCTATCATGGAGAGTCATCCTCCGTCTTGCCTGGCGAAACCTTTGGCGCAATCATCGCCGCAGCCTGATCATGTTATCTGCCATTGCACTGGGTGTCTGGGGCATGATCTGGATGACAGCTTTGATGCGTGGAATGGTCGACCAGATGATCGATAATTCGATAAAAACCCTGTCGGGCCATATTCAGATTCATGCACCGGGCTACCTCGATGACCCATCCGTTGAACACCTGATACCCTCCGTCAGTAAATCACCTGCCCTGCAGGACCTGCTTAATTCAAACGATGTTGTGGCATGGTCTGAGCGTATACGGGTACCGGCAGTCATTCGCAGCGAACGCGAAGTGTATGCCGTTACCCTGGTAGGAATAAATCCTGCAAGAGAACTGGGGCTCTCCTTCATAGGTGAGAGCATTACGAATGGCGAGTTCATATCAACGGTGAATGACAAAAGGTTGCTCGTTGGTAGAAAGCTGCTTGAACGCCTCGAAACAAAACTGAACAGGCGTGTTGTGCTGATGAGCCAGGACCCTGAGAATAATATTGCCGAGCGTGGTTTCCGTATCGGTGGTGTTTTTGATACCGATCCGCAGGCGACGGAAACCAGCTATGTTTTTGCTGGCATTGAGACAGTGCGCAAGATGCTTAACATGGGTTCTGGGGTGTCTGAAATAAGCTTACTCGGTCATGATTATCGTAAGCTTGAGGTGCTGAAGAGTAAAGCACAGTCAGCAGCAATGGAAAATTCTGATGTGAAAACCTGGGCTGAGCAGGATCCTTACATGGGAACAATGCTGAATGTCATGGATGGCTTTATTCTGATCTGGTTCACGATTATTTTCCTGGCCCTTTCCTTTGGCCTGGTCAATACCCTGCTGATGGCAGTCTTTGAACGCACACGCGAAATCGGGCTGGTGCAGGCACTGGGTATGAAATCATCCAATATCTTACTTATGGTACTGCTTGAATCAATCATCATGCTGATAATCGGTCTTGTCGCAGGCAACATCCTGACCTGGCTGACTATCCTTCCGGTCCAGGATGGCATCGATGTTTCAGGGGTCGCCGAAGGACTCGAATGGGCAGGTATGAGCAGCACCTTATTACCTGCACTGCAGATCAAGGATGTTGTATTGGCCAATGCCGTTGTTCTGATTCTTGGCATTTTTGCCAGCCTGATTCCGGCATGGCGTGCCTCACGCAAGGTCCCAATCGAAGCAATCACAAGAGTATGGCAGTAATGACGATTATAAAAAATAATGCAGTGGAATGTCGCGGTGTGTGCAAGGTTTTCTCGCAGGGAGAGCTTGCAGTACACGCCCTGAGCGATGTTGATATCGATATCTCGGCAGGCGACTTTGTCTGCATGTCCGGTGCTTCCGGTTCCGGTAAGACGACCCTGCTCAACATGATTGGCGGTCTGGATGTTGCCACCAGTGGTGAAATCACCGTTGCCGACAGGCGCCTGGACAAGATGAGCATGTCTGAACTCGCTGATCTGCGCTTGCATCATATCGGCTTTGTATTTCAGGCCTATAACCTTATCCCGGTCTTGAGTGCACGCGAAAATGTTGAATTTGTTATGCAATTACAGGGGGTCGCAGCAGATCAACGACAGCATCGTGCCATGGAAATACTGGAACAAGTTGGACTAACAGGACTGGAAGACCGCCGCCCTGCTGAATTATCAGGTGGTCAGCAGCAGCGCGTTGCTGTGGCACGGGCAATAGTCAGCAAACCGGCACTGATCCTGGCCGATGAACCTACAGCTAATCTCGATTCGGCCAATTCGGACAAGCTGATGACACTGATGCGGGAACTCAATGCAGGCATTGGTACTACCTTCATTATTTCAACTCATGATGAAGGCGTAATGAAATTCGCCAAACGCCTGGTGAGATTGCATGATGGAAGGATTGTTGAAGATGAACTGGTTGAAAAATAAAGGTCAAAAACTTTTTACCATAGAGCGCACAGAGGTCACAGAGGAAAGAAAAATATCGATCGATATTATGTCTATAAGCGAACGTCAATACATGGTTCCAAATATGGTTAGTGAATTTTACAAATATGTAAACCTCAGTGTCCTCTGTGGTGAAAAATGATTTTAAAACACCTACAAATCATTTTCCTGCTCAGCCTGGCGACTACTGCCATAGCAGAAACGACTTTCGGTGGTCATGTAAAGTACTTCTACTCTTATTCAGATTTTCCCGATGATTCTGTCTACGCAGAAAACGCAAACCCCTACCGGGAATCACTGGGCAACCTGAGGTTAAAAGCCGAGTCTCATTCCGGCAACTGGGATGCGCGGCTGCACTACGAGTTAAATGGCCTTTATTCAACAGAACTCAGCAACTGTATCTTTCGTAGCGGACTTGCGGGCAGGAGTTGTGCTGGCCTTGTAAGTGACCAGAACCAGCTGTTTGATTTATCCAGTATCATTTCCGAGTCTGATAATTCAGTCCTTTTCCAGCGCATAGACAGGCTTGTACTCGCCTACTCCACTGAAAAGCTGGTGACACGTGTTGGTCGCCAGGCCATCAGCTGGGGAAATGGCATGGTCTATAACCCGCTGGATCTGTTTAATCCCTTTCCGCCTGATGCCATCGATACGGAGTACAAGCGTGGCGAAGATATGCTTTATATGCAGGGTTTATTCGGTAATGGCAGTGACTTGCAGGGCCTGGTCATACCACGTCGTAATCCTGTTAGTGGTGAAGTTGAAAGCAGCCAGTCTGCAATAGCAGGTAAATATCACTGGCTGGCTTCAAACTATGAACTGGATCTGCTGGCTGCCAGAAACTATGGTGATACAGTTGTTGGGGCAGCCTATACGGGTGAATGGCATGAGAATATTATCAATGCCAGTGCCACATTGACTCATGCAGGTGATGAGAACTACCTGTCTGTCTCTGCTAGTTATAATTATTCATCAATCCTTTATAGCAAGAACCTGACCGGTTTTGTCGAACTTTTCTACAATGGCTTCGGCCTTTCGGGTAAGCGGCACTCCATTGAAGATGTTATTGGCCAGCAGGCCCTGTTTTCACGTCTGCTAAGAGGCGAATTATTTACCATTGGTAAATACTATCTGGCAACAGGCACGCTGCTGGAACTAACGCCATTACTGAACCTGAACCCTATACTTTTCCTTAATCTCGGTGACCGGAGTGCCATGCTGCAATTTATAGGCACGTATAGCCTTACTCAGAATTTTGACCTTCTTGCTGGATTCAATCTGCCTATGGGTGCTGACGGCACTGAATTTGGTGGAATTGAAGCGACTTCTGACTCCGAGCAGTACCTGTCCCCGGCAAACACCCTGTTTGCCCGGCTTGCCTGGTATTTTTGAATAGCGAAAAATCATACTTAAACAAATTTCAATGCCCCCACGCTTAATATAAAATCAACCGATGACTGAAAATACAGCACGACTCACATCTCTGCCCGCATGGCAGAAACTCAAGGCTCATCATGAGCAGATTTCTGATGTCCATATGCGTGAGCTGTTCATAAACCAGCCTGATCGCTTCAAAGACTTTTCCATTTCCTGGCAAGACCTGTTTCTGGATTACTCCAAAAACCGCATTACTGAAGAGACCATGCAGCTGCTTGTTGAGCTTGCCAGAGAAGGCGGCATACCCGAAGCAATCGAAAGTATGTTCCAGGGAGAAAAAATCAATACTACTGAGGGCCGGGAAGTCCTGCACAGCGCATTAAGAAGTGACGTGAACAAACCTTACATAATTGCGGACGGCAATGATGTAATGCCTGAAATTCGGGCAGAATTAGAAAAAATGAAGGTTTTTTGTAATGCAATCCATAGTGGACAAAGTACAGGGTATACAGGGAAACCATTCACCTCAGCGGTAAATATCGGCATTGGCGGGTCAGATCTGGGGCCACACATGGTTGTTAGTGCTCTCAAGCATTATAAGAGAGATATCGATGTTTATTTTGTTTCCAATGTCGATGATGCCGACATTGCTGAAACACTAAAACGGGTCGATCCGGAAACAACCCTGTTTATCATTTCATCGAAAACTTTCACCACCTGGGAAACTCTAACCAATGCAAAAAGTGCCCGTGAATGGTTTTTGCAATCAGGAGCAGGCCAGGCAGCACTATCAAAGCACTTTGTTGCAATCTCAAGTAATATTGAAGATGCGATAGAATTCGGTATTGCTGAAGAAAATATTTTTGAATTCTGGGATTGGGTAGGTGGCCGTTATTCCCTTTGGTCAGCAATTGGCCTGTCGGTCGCATTGGCTGTTGGATTCAAGAAATTTTCTGAGCTACTCGCTGGTGCACATGCAATGGATGTACACTTCAGGAAAACCCCTCTTGAAAAAAATATACCCGTTATTCTTGGCTTGCTTGGCATCTGGTACAACAATTTTTTTGATGCACATACGCAGGCAATCATTCCTTATGATCAATATCTTGAGTTTCTACCTCCTTATCTTCAGCAAGCTGATATGGAAAGCAATGGTAAACGCGTAACAAAATATGGGAAAAATGTCGATTACAGCACTGGCCCGATTCTTTGGGGCACCACAGGGACAAACGGTCAACATGCCTATTTTCAGTTACTTCATCAGGGTACTCGCCTCGTTCCTGCTGACTTTATCGCCGCCGTTGAATCATTAAATAATATTGGGGAGCATCATCGCCTGTTGATTTCTAATTTTCTTGCACAGACAGAGGCACTGGTCAGAGGCAAGACCGAGGCTGAAGCAAAAATTAGCCTGGAAGAGTCGGGATTAAGTGAGGAAGAAATCGAGAAAATCCTCCCGCATAAAGTCTTTCCGGGCAACCAGCCGACCAATACCCTGTTTTATCAGAAATTAACTCCCTACAACCTGGGTGCGTTAATCGCTATGTATGAGCACAAAATCTTCGTACAGGGGGTAATCTGGGAGCTCAACTCATTCGATCAATGGGGGGTAGAACTTGGGAAAAACCTGGCCAGGGTTATTTATAATGAACTGGGGGATAATGAGCCCGTCAACACGCATGGTCAGTCCACACGCGGCCTGATAAATTACTTCAAGTTGAAATCAGAGGCGCCCTGACAAACAGTCCTATTCCTCCACTAACAGCGGGACCCTGCCAGCTCAATATTCATACATAAATCAGGATTTGCCGAGACCGAGGTTGCTTTATGGAACCGTTGATAAACCAAACTGAAATGAGTCTTACTATTTTGTACCAGCAACTTCCGGGCAGGCCTTTTCCTGTAATTGCGCCAGCACCATCAACTCAGAAATGACATCAGCATCAAAGCCCTGCCTTTCTCTTCCTTTCTCTACAACCAGCAGTGTATTAATATAATCAACACCGTTCCGGGTACACCACAGGATGTTTATTTGTTCCCAGATTCTATGCTGACGTGACTTGATTGCAGATTGTGGAAATTTTACAAAAAACTCGGCTGGAACATTATCTTCAGGCATAACCCTTAACTCCTGTAAATGGCAATTACTGTAAGTTGAAAATCCCTGTTACCTGATCCAGACACTGTCAGCGGTTCTCCTCACTATTACCAACCTGTATGCATTGCATTCTGATCACTTATCATTGTACCGCTTATAAAAATAGTTGGTTGCATCAACAAACCCGCCAACACTGCCGCAATCAAAGCGTTTGCCACTAAATTTCAGCGCCAGTACCTTACCCTGCTTGGCCAGTGAATTTAAAGCATCAGTTATCTGCAGTTCACCACCTTTACCTGGCTCAGTGTTACGTAATACATCGAATATCTCGGGAAGCAGGATATAACGGCCAATAATAGCTAAATTTCCGGGAGCATCTTCTACTGAGGGTTTTTCGACCATATCATTAACTTTGTATACACCATTGCCGAGATCTTCCGCGTCAATGACACCATATTTATGTACATCAGCAATGGGCACTTCTTCGATGGCAATAATACACGCTGGCTGCTTATTAAACAGTTCAACCATTTGCGACATTACCGGCTCAGGCTCTCCTACACAGAGGTCATCGGCCAGTATGACTCCAAAGGCTTCATCTCCTATTAGCGTTTCACCTGTCAGGATAGCATGACCCAAACCCTTCATCTCAAGCTGGCGCGTGTAAGAAAAAGTGCATTTATGAATCAGGTTCCGGATACTCCTGAGTTTATTTTCTTTTTCTGTACCATAGATCTGGTGTTCCAGCTCAAAGTTAATATCAAAATGGTCTTCAATAGAACGTTTGTTCCTGCCTGTGACAATGCCTATGTTATCCATACCCGCTGCCAGTGACTCCTCAACACCATACTGAATTAGCGGTTCATCGAGTATAGGCATCATTTCTTTAGGCATGGCCTTGGTGGCCGGTAAAAATCGTGTTCCATAGCCAGCGGCAGGGAAAAGGCATTTACGTATCATGTGATCCTCAATGAGTAATTAACTGTTTTGTTCTGTTGTTATCTGA
Organism: Arenicellales bacterium; assembly: GCA_048550195.1. Taxonomy (GTDB): domain Bacteria; phylum Pseudomonadota; class Gammaproteobacteria; order BMS3Bbin11; family BMS3Bbin11; genus BMS3Bbin11. The sequence continues at coordinate 6,333 of JBLYYR010000036.1, read as the reverse complement.
TAATTGATTTAGAAGATATCCTGTATCTCCCTGACATGCTTAATAGGGATCAGGTGTATACCTTTTTCTTTTTTTCGCGGCATATTCCCATCAGGAACCATCACACTGGTAAAACCGAGCTTGATGGCCTCACGAATACGCTGGTCGCCACGCTGTACTGGCCGCACTTCACCCGTTAGCCCTAACTCACCAAACACAGCCATGTCTTTAGTCAGCGTATGATCTCTAAAACTGGAGATAATTGCCAGTGCAACAGCAAGATCGGAGGCTGGCTCAAGTACTCGCACACCACCGACTACATTAACGAAAACATCCTGGCCGCCAATTTGTAATCCTGCGTGACGATGCAGTACAGCAAGCACCATGGCCAGTCGGGACCCATCCAGGCCAACGCACAGGCGGCGTGGATTTGAAAGTTGACTGTCGTCGACCAGTGCCTGTACTTCAACCAGCAGGGACCGCGTGCCTTCCTGTGAGGCAAGCACTACACTGCCTGGCGACAATGATTCCTTGCGCCCGAGAAACATCGCTGAGGGGTTGCTGACCTCATGCAGTCCATCATCCTGCATGGCAAATACGCCTATTTCATTGACTGGTCCGAAGCGATTTTTTATTGCCCGTACAAGCCGAAAACGACTGCCGCTATCGCCTTCAAAATAAAGGACAGTGTCAACCATATGCTCCAGTACACGAGGACCGGCCAGAGCTCCGTCCTTGGTAACATGACCGACAAGTATTACGGATACTCCCGTTTGTTTTGCGTATCTGACCAGCAGTGCAGCCGTTTCTCGCACCTGTGAAACACTGCCGGGTGCCGATTGCAGAACATCAGTGAATAGTGTCTGGATGGAATCAATAACCATCACAGCAGGTTTCACCTTAGTTGCCGCATCAATGATTGCTTCTACCTGGTTTTCTGCCATAAATTGCAATTTGCTGGCATCCAGCCCCAGGCGCACGGAGCGAGAGGCAATTTGCTGTACTGATTCCTCGCCCGAGACATAGAGGGCAGGCATAGACTGGCTAATATTAGCCAGTGACTGCAACAACAGGGTTGACTTACCTATCCCCGGGTCACCGCCGATCAGAACCACCGATCCATTAACGATACCGCCACCCAGCACACGGTCCAGCTCATTAATTGTTGAAGAAAAACGACGGGTGTCTTCAGCGTTGATATCAGACAAGGTAACGATTTTCTGTTTGCCAGCGAAGCTTGCAAACCGTAAGCCCTTTGAGCATTCCTTGCCAGCCGGCGAGGCGCCAACTTCTTCCTGAAAACTGTTCCAGCTGCCGCACTGATTACATTGCCCGGCCCATTGGGGGGATTGGGCGCCGCAGTCTGTGCAAACATAAAGTGATTTCACTTTAGCCATGGAAAACTTCCTGTCGATTTACCCTTTGTGTTACACCACAAAGTAACTCATACGAAATGGTGCCCGCCATTTCCGCAACAGTATCGACACTGACATCCCTGCCCCATAGTTCCACCGGACTGCCTGTCGTCGCAGAATCAATTCCGCGTAAATCAACAGTAATCATGTCCATCGACACCCTGCCTATCAATTGTGTCAGCTTTCCTGCCACCATTACGGGTGTCCCTGACGGTGCATGTCTCGGGTAACCGTCACCATAACCGCATGCGACTACGCCAACGTCCATGTCCTGAGGGCAATGCCAGCTGCTGCCATAGCCCACGGCATCACCTTTCTGACATGGCTTTATTGAAATGATTTCAGATCTTAAGGACATTACAGGTGTAAGATTCAGGCTACTGGCTGATAAATCTGAAAAAGGTGAGGAACCATAGAGCATGATTCCCGGCCGAACCCAGTCAAGATAGCACCCAGGATGTGCAAGAACAGCGGCGGAATTGGCCATGCTGCGATCTAAATCAGTAGATTCGGTCAGGCAAAGGAACTCTTTCAGCTGATGAGCCGTCTTCGGGCCTTCACGCAGATCAGCATCAGCCAGGTGCGACATCAGCGAGATGCGTCTGACGCACTTCATTGCAGAGAGCCGCTTTAAAACCGATTTAAACCTCTCAGGAGCAAAACCCAACCGGTTCATGCCGGTATCAACCTTTAGCCAGACAGAGAAACCCTGTTGCTGCGGAGTATTATCTAAAATATCTAACTGCCAGTCCGAGTGGATAACCGGTTCAAGATTATTCTCGGCGATCAGAGGGATCTCATCAATAGAAAAAAAACCTTCCAGCAGGCATACCGGATGTGTAAAGCCGGCTGTTCTTAGCGATATTGCATCCGCCAGGTCCAGCAAACCAAAGGAATCAGCCTCTTTTAATGCACGGCAGCACATCAATAGGCCATGCCCATATGCATCGGCCTTTACAATAGCCATTTGCCTGGTATCAGGGGCTAGTCGTCTTACCTGGTTGAAATTGTGCTGAAGAGCATCTACATTGATACTTGCGCGTATAGGCCGAGTCATTTGCGTTATTAGTAATATTCGCCTGCTGCTTCAGCACTCATTGGATTGACGAAATTTTCAAACCTGGTGAATTCACCAAAGAAAGTCAGTTTTACCGTACCGGTTGGGCCATTACGCTGCTTGCTGACAATAATCTCCGCGATGCCTTTATTTTCAGTCTCCTCGTTATAAACTTCATCCCGGTAAATAAACATGATCAAATCAGCGTCCTGCTCGATTGAACCCGATTCACGTAAATCAGACATTATTGGCCGTTTATCTGTGCGTTGTTCCAGGCTTCGATTGAGCTGTGATAAGGCAATGACCGGCACGTTAATTTCCTTGGCAAGAGTTTTCAGGTTTCGGGTAATGGTTGATAACTCAGTGGCCCGGTTTTCTGTATTTCCACCGAGCGACATCAACTGCAAATAATCGATGATAATCAGTCCCAGGCCATCCTCATTCTGGCTTGCCAGGCGGCGGCAGCGTGCCCGAAGCTCAGAGGGACTTAGCCCCGGTGTATCATCGATATAAATTCTGCGCTGATCCAGCAGGTTAATTGCCGACGTCAGTCGGGACCAGTCATCTTCCTGCAATGCCCCGGTTCTAACACGCTGGGCATTAATTCGACCAAGCGAGGTAAGCATGCGCCGAACCAGCTGCTCTCCTGACATTTCCATACTAAAAATGGCAACTGCCTTATCACTGCCAACGGCGACGTTCTCTGCAATATTCATCGCCAGTGAGGTTTTTCCCATAGATGGTCGCCCGGCAACAATAACCAGGTCAGAATCCTGCAGGCCTGTGGTTATTTTATCCAGATCTGTAAAGCCGGTTGAAAGCCCGGTGAGATCTGAACCGGATTTAAATAACTCCTCAATCCGGTCAACCGCCTGTTTGAGTAATTTATTGACAGCAACAAAACCCGATCCGTGTTTTGCACCCTCATCAGAGATTGCATAAATCAGCTGCTCGGCAGAATCCAGTATCTCCTGTGGCGTGCGACCTTCAGGTGTATAAATACTTTGATTGATGTCGTTCACTGAATTCAGCAGGCGTCTCATAATTGAGTGTTCCTGCACAATCTTCGCATATGCCGATATATTGGCGGCACTTGGTGTGTTTCGAGTCAGTTCATCGAGATAGGATAAACCGCCCGCTTTTTCCAGCTCACCGCTGTTATCCAGATACTCCTGCGTCGTAATGACATCCGCAGGCATGGAATCTTCAATCAGTCGTTCAATTGAAGCAAAAATCAGGCGGTGATCCCTGCGATAGAAGTCATTGACAACCAGAACATCCGCAACGTCATCCCAGCGACTGCTATCGAGCATCAGGCCGCCCAGCACAGACTGCTCGGCCTCAATAGAATGAGGTGGCGTTTTTAGCTCTACAAGTTTATTTTCAGCGATGTAAGACAAGTGTTATTACTATATTATTCAATGACTAACAACATAATGTTAATGTTATTTATTATTCATCCATGATGTTTTTGTATCGACCTTCACTGCATCCGCTAGAGACTGATCCGGGTAATTCAGATATAAAAAAAGGGTCCGTGGCAGGATACCACGAACCCCTGATTTATGCTGTCTGTATTTGTCTAAGCTAGCAGCCCCCTAAAACTACGACTCGGCAATTACCGTTACTTTAAGCGACAGATTGACTTCAGGGTGCAGAGAAATATCGACAGTATGCTCACCCACCACTTTAATAGCACCTTCAGGAAGATTAACTTCTACCTTATCAAGTTCCTTGCCTATTGCAGTGACAGCTTCAATGATATCCGTAATGGCAACTGATCCAAAGAGTTTTCCTTCTTCACTGGCTCGACGGGCAATTTCAATAGATACATCTTCAAACTCAGCGGCACGCGCCTGAGCTTTAGACAAAGAATCCTGTGCATTTGCTTCAAGCTCTGCACGGCGACTTTCAAATACTTCCATATTTTTCTTTGACGCCCTGACAGCCTTGCCCTGGGGTATTAGATAGTTACGACCATAACCTGGCTTAACTGAGACCTGCGCACCCAGATCACCAAGGTTACGAATTTTTTCAAGCAGTATGATTTCCATCTGATTGATCCTGTATTTAACGGTTATGATTGTCTGTATAAGGTAACAGCGCGAGGAAACGTGCAACTTTTATGGCATTTGCCAGCTGACGTTGATATTTTGGTCTGGTACCTGTGTTACGACTTGGAATAATCTTGCCGGTTTCAGTTACGTAGGCCTTCAGTGTTTCCAGATCCTTGTAATCGATCTCGGTAATGCCTTCAGCGGTGAAACGGCAGTATTTTTTGCGACGATAAAAACGTGACATGATTATTCAGCCTCCTTTTTTTCTTTGTCAGCTGAATCAGCCGATTCGGCCACTGCAGGTGCATCAGCAACGACCTCCTGTTCAGTCTCAGACACTTCAGCAACGACTTCCTGCTCAGCCTCAGATACTTCAGCAGCCACTTCCTTCTCAGCCTCAGACACTTCAGCAGCCACTTCCTCTACTACTTCTTCAGCTGAAGATGACTCTTTTGCTGCAGTATCAGTACTAGATGGTACGCGGCTACGCTCTTCCCTACGTGGTGCCGAATCTTCTCTGACTTTTTCGTTCATCAGGTGAGAAGATTCTGTCACGGCATCATCTTTCTTTTGTACAAGTGAACGTATAATTGCGTCGTTGAAACGGAAGATATTCTCAATTTCACGCAGAACTTCCAGACTACACTCAATATTCATCAGAACATAATGTGCCTTGTGGATCTTCTTGATGGGATATGCCAGCTGGCGACGACCCCAGTCTTCGAGTCGATGGATGCTGCCGGAGGCCTCTTCGATGATCGTCTTATAGCGTTCGATCATCGCAGGAACCTGTTCGCTCTGGTCAGGATGGACCAGAAACACTATTTCATAATGTCTCATGTACTCTCCTTTCGGATATTGCTTCCCGAGTTAATTACAAGGTGAAGCAAGGAGTTAATTGGATTTTTACTCGGCCAAAGACCGAAGCCGGAGAATTATATTACTTTTTTGCAGTGGCTACAACGCGAAAACATGAAAAGCTATTAACCACAGAGGACACGGAAGACACACAGGATAGAGGAATATTGCCAGATACTGCGAGCAGTAACTGAAATCGCTACCTGACTTCAAATTTGATTAGTGTACTGAACAAGCACCTAAGCCACTGTCTCCTCCAGGATTAGTAGCCATCCACAGCCGACTCAAGGGTCAGCTCAAAATCCTTTAGCCGAACGACTTCCGTTTGAATACTTCCGTCTTGCATTAGTATCAGGCGACGGTAACCGGGCATGCGTGTATCCAGGGAGAACTCTTGCGTGTCGGGTGTGAATTGAAAGCAGGTTGATGGTGTGCTGATGTAGGATACACCTGCGATTTCCTGCTGTCTTGCCTGGTGGATATGTCCATTTAATACTGCTCGAATGGAAGCTTTTGTTGCAATTAGCCGTAAAAGGTCGTCAGAATTATCCAGTATCATGGTATCCAGCCATGAGGAACCACAGGGTATTGGCTGATGATGCAGCGCCAGCAGCGTATGCCGTTCACCATCGCGGGCATGCTTCTCAATGTAACCCAGCTCAGAAGTGGACAGGTGTCCGGATTCTTTGCCGGGAATTACAGAATCAAGCAGTAATATACGCCAGTTGCCAACGTCTATTACTGAACGGGCGGGTAAAGGGAAATTTTCCGGGTGATGAAAATATCCCGAATCATCATGGTTTCCTGGAATCCAGTAAACAGGGACTCCGAGTGGTTTTACTATATCGTAAAAAATCTGATAGCTTTCAACACTGCCATCCTGACTGAGGTCGCCTGTCGCCAGTATTCCAGTAACGTTATCTTCCTTGCATGCCAGTGCAACTACCGCACGAAGACTCGCTTCTGT
>JBLYYR010000035.1:0-17761 GCA_048550195.1 Arenicellales bacterium | reverse complement strand
TCAACGCTACATGCCCTTGATGACTGGCAGCCACTGCCTGAAGGTGAAATCACCCGCATCGCCTTCGGCTCCTGTGCCATGCAGTGGGAGCCGCAGCCGATCTGGAACACTGTGGCTGATGCAAAGCCAGATTTGTTCCTGTTTATAGGTGACGCCATCTACGGCGACTGGCACGGCGACAAGCCGTTCACGCCTACACGCCAGTCACTGACCACAGACTGGAGCAAGCTCGCGGCAATCCCGCAGTTTTCAGCAATTCAAAAAGAGATCCCGTTCATGGCTATTTGGGATAACCATGACTATGGCAGCCATAATGGCGGAGCAGACTTCGAGCTGAAAAAGATGACGAAGGAGGTATTCCTCAATTTCTTCGATGAACCGAAAGATTCTGAACGACGGAAGACCCCCGGCATTTACGATGTGAAGACCTTCGGGCCACCCGGAAGACGTGTGCAGATCATCCTGCTCGACACGCGATGGTTCCGAAGCCCATTCAAAAAAGACCAGCGCAGCACAGAGGAGCGCAAGGCCATCGGCAAGGTGGGCAATTACGTAGGTAACACTGACAAGAACACGACTATCCTCGGTGAAACCCAGTGGCAATGGCTTACTGAGCAATTGCAGCAGCCCGCAGAACTGCGCCTGATGGTGTCCAGTACGCAGATCATCCCGGACCAGAAGGGCATGGACGAGTGGGGGGCGTTCCCACGCGAACGCCAGCGCCTGTTCGAACTAATCCGGTCAACCGGTGCAGAAGGTGTACTGCTGGTCAGCGGCAACGTGCACTTCGCTGAACTGTCCCGCCTGGAAAGTGGCAACCGTGACTTCTACGAACTGACATCCAGCGGCATGACCCATAATGATGAGCGCTATGCCAACGCGGCTAATCCGTACCGGGTTAAGGGCCCGGTGGTAGAGCACAATTTTGGACTGGTGGAAATGGACTGGGACGCTAAACCGTCACCGCTGATCAAACTGAAGACTATTGGCGCAGATGGCGGTACTGGATTTGAACACAAAATTTCGTTGTCGTCTTTACAGCAGGCGAAACCAACGAAATGTGCAGATCCCCGGCCACAGCTATGCACGATGGATTATCAACCGGTGTGCGCTAAAAAATCTGACGGGACACACAGGGCTTACGAAAATGGCTGCGGTGCATGCTCGGATTCTGAAGTCATCGAATACCTGGCAGTCGAGTGTAGAGATAGACCACTAGAGTAGTCTGCGTTGAATTGACATCAATGAGAACAATGATCAGGAGTTATGAAACAGGTGTACAAAACGACTTTTAAAAAAGTACTGCTGAGAAGCATGGCCCTGCTTATGCCTGGTCATTTGCTATACGCCCAGACCGATAAGTGGCAGCCCGTTTCAGGAGCTGAAACACTGCGCAACTTCGTCTCCGGGCTGACGGCCGAGAGAACACTTCCCAATGGCGAAATTAGTAAAGCAGAGTATCGAGCTGATGGTACAGGGACACTGTATTCATGGGGGGCAAACCTATCAAGAACATGGTCGGTCAAGGGTGATGACCAGATTTGTATTTCTGAAAAAGTGGAAACCCTGTGTTATACCTTTGAGAAAAATACTGTAGAGTCCGGACTATACCGCGCTCGTGAAGTCATTAGCGGTACGCTTAGTGAATTCAGGGCAGGTAGCGGCCGAGCCGTTGTCACTGAGTCGCCGGAGCAGGCTGGGGAGCAGGGTAGTGCTGTAACTGCTTCCGCCGCCGAGATTGCTGCTGAGCTTTCAAACCCGAATACGTCTGTCGCTACGTTGACCTTCAAGAATCAGTTTCGACGGTTCGAAGGTGATCCCGCCAACGAAGACGACCAAACAAGCTATACACTGCTGTTCCAGCCGGGCCTGCCATTTGTTCTGGAGTCTGGTGACAAGATCCTGTGGCGCCCGGCTGTACCCTTGCTGATAGATAAGCCTGTATTAACTGCCAGTACCGGTGAATTTGAAGGAGAATCCGGTCTTGGTGATATTGCCTTCGATCTGGCCTATGTTCCCAAAACTCAGCCCAGCCTGATGATTGCCTATGGTTTTATCACTTCTTTGCCAACGGCAACCAATGACCTGGGAACAGGTAAGTGGACACTTGGCCCTGAGTTTCTTATTGGTAAGCTGAATCCAAAATACGTCCTCGGTTTTTTCCCCAATCACCAGTGGGATGTTGGCGGATCAGGGGATGTGGATATCAACCTGACTACCATCCAGTTATTTGGCACTTACCTGCCTGGAGACGGCTGGAGTATCGGGTCAGCACCAATCATGACCTACGACTGGAATGCAGAACAATGGACCGTGCCGCTACAGATAAATGCAGGGAAAACCATCATCGCGAAAGGCCGCCCCTGGAAGTTGTCGGCGGAACTGAACTATTATGTAGAAAAGGCGGATGCATTCGGCCCAGAATGGATGCTAAGTTTTAATATCGCACCGGTGGTAAAGAATGGAATGGCAAGCTGGTTTGGTCTGGGTAAAAATTAAAATATAAACGCTGAAAACATGATCTAAACATGAATAAAAGTAATCAGAATCTGTGTGTTTCAATATTTATTTTACTCCTTATCAATCCTGCTAGTGTATTTGCGACCAATTTCGGTGGCCCTGGCGCCGTTGGAAATGTCATCGAAGATGATGCCCGTTCAAAACCAGCCACAATCACCAGGCGAGCCACACAGGGCTGGTTCGACTGGAAGGAAAAAGTACAGGATGACCACGGCTTTTCCATTGGTATGGATTACACGGCATTAGGCCTGGCTTCCAGCGAGAAGGGGGCCAGCGGCAAGGATAATGCCGGCAGTGGTATGCTGCGTATTTTCGGCTCCTGGGATCTTGTTGGTCGCGGTACAAAGAACACCGGCGCCCTGGTATATAAGTTTGAACATCGCCACAGTTACACCGATGTCTCTGTCAAAGATTTTGGTTTCGACCAGGGTTACGTTGGTCTGATTGAACCGCCGTTTAGCGACCAGGGTACTCGCTGGACCAACCTGTACTGGCGTCAGCGCCTGAATGAGGGCAGGGCGACCGTGGTTGCCGGCATGATTGATGTCACTGACTTTGTCAATGTATACGCCCTGGCAAGTCCCTGGACCGGCTTCATGAACTTTGCCTTCAGTACCGGCAGTGCGGCGATGTTTATACCAAATGACGCAGCGTTTGGTGTTGCCGGCGGTGTTATGTTGAATGACAATATTTTCCTCATAGGTAACCTGGCTAATGCCTATACTGACTCTAAAGATCCCTTCGATACTGTCGGCGACTTCTTCAGTGAAAACGAATATTTTTCCAGCATTGAACTGGGCTGGACGCGCTCGCAGGGCCGCATCTACCAGGACAATATGCATGTGACCCTGTGGCACGTTGACGAGAGCGTCCCTGCGGAAACTCCTGGTGGCTGGGGGGTCGCATTCAATTATTCCCGCTCATTGAATGACGACAAGCTGATGCCCTTTATTCGCGGTGGTTACGCTGATGAAGGTGGAACGCTGCTACAGAGATCTTTTAGTGTCGGGCTGGGTTACAACATAAAAGGCGATCAGCTGGGTGTTGCGGCCAACTGGGGACAGCCCAATGAAGACAGCTTCGGTCCGGATCTTGATAACCAGACGGTATTCGAGGCCTATTACCGCTGGCAGCTAACCGAACAGTTTGCCATCACCCCGGATATCCAGTATTTGATCGATCCAGCATTGAACCCGGAACATGACAGTTTATGGGTGTTTGGCCTGCGAGGTCGACTGGCACTGTAGAATCATTTAGGTTAATTTCCAGACCTTTATGCAATTGTACTAACAAAAGAAAAACCGAGGATTCAATGAGGAAAATATTTTCTGCAGTAATTATTATGGCCGTCATGACCGTTGCGTGTCAGGCGAGCCTTGTTGCCAAGAAATGGCCGGCATCAGACAAGGCAAAGCAGTTCGTTAAAGACACGATTGTTATCGGTATGCTGGCAAGCCCTTATGGCACAGGCTGGAGCAAGAATGAACAGCTGCTCACATACTTTAAGGAAGCACGTGATGCCGGCATCACCGGCCATGAGATGACGTTGCCGGCAGCCGCTATGAACTGGGATGCTTTCATGCAACAACACCATGCTTTCCGAGCTGCCATGGCTGAGGAGCCGGAAAACTATATCTTCGTCAGGAGCACGCGTGATATTGAAGCGGCGCATATCAAGGGTAAGACTGCAGTGATCTGGAACTCACAGACTGCGACCATCCTTGAAGAAGACCTGACACGTGTGGCCGCCCTGAAAGAGATGGGTATTGCCAGCATGATAATTGCCTACAATGACCGCTTCAGAACCGGCTCACATTAGAAAAAATAAAAAATTAGCAAAAAGGAAAGCTTCACAAACATCCGTAATTAAATGATTGATACATACTAACTACATATGCTTGTTAACGGTTTCTGATGGCAACTCACCGAAGAAACGACGATAATCCACAGCAAACTGGCTCAAATGCCAAAATCCCCAGTGATTCGCAATTTCTTTAATCGTTACTTTTCTGTCTAATGCAGTATGTAATTCACTGTGCACTGCGTTCATTCTGTGGGATTTAAGAAAGGCTTTCGGCGTAACGTTAAAATAATCACGATAAATATACTCCAGTGTGCGGACAGTTGACCCTGTCTCCTGAGCTAACTCAAGTACTGTGACGGGTTTATCAGCATTGGCTTCGATATAATTCAGTGCCCGCAGTAGCCGTGCGTGTTTTATTTTTGATATTTTTAGCTTGTCGGTGGGCCGTGATTCTGAAATCATCAATAGTAAATGTTGAATTAAGCTGAATTCGAGCTCACGAAATATTGCTGAACAACTATCTGTTTTTTTGATTTGTTCCAAACTAGAGCTGATACTGCGCAATTTTTTTCTCAATACAGCTGTTTTTTCTGGGTCGCAACGAAGGACTTTTTGCGAGGGGTAGGCAACAGGTCGGATTCTTTGTAGTCCACAGGACTCCGCAACTTCATTGATTAGTTTTTCTGAAATGGAAACTGAGTGTGCTTTGAAATGAGGTTGTGTTAAAGCTACCAGCTCATGGCCTGATGGGATGCAGAGAATATCATCCTGCTGGGCGATCCCTCCCGGCGTTATCACCTCGTTATCTCCAGCTTCAGGGATTCCAAATGTCATGACGCCAGACGGCAAGCTTCCACGCTGGTCATAGGCTTGCTCCAGAAAGAAGCGGGAAATCAGGAAATCTGGATGACCAATTTGTAACAGGCCGGTTTTTGATCTTCCTGATGTCAGCTGGTGAAAATTAAAATCCCAGCCATGAACGGCTTCGTTAAACTCCTCAAAATTCTCATATCGAAGATCAGTAATTAGTTGCCAGTCATTTCGGTCATTGTCGTGAGCCATAGTGCTCATACGCTTCAAAGTGCATTTCCATCAGTGATATTGCGTTATTTAATTCGTGTTTTCGATACTTGGGCAATATCAGTTTACCCCATAATGTTACGCATACGAATTATTATGATGTATTCACGCATCCTTTGAGTGGAGAGGTCAACATAGAGGAGTTTATGAATATAAAACAAGCGCTTGTAGTTAGCATTACATTACAGAGTCTCATACTGGCCGGGACTGTTCCTGCACTGGCGAAGGATATTATCCATGATGCCGAGTTTAATATACTCAAGGCTCAAAACGGTGAAAAGTGGAATGCCGACGATAAAATTATATCAGCAAAATTAGCCGGGTTGCGCGAGAAGAACGGTGGCAAGCCACCGAATATTATCTATATCCTTCTGGATGACGTTGGCTTTGGTGAAGTTGGCATGGATGAATTAAGTGTTATTCGTGGCTACAAAACACCAAATTTAGCAGCCTTTGCAAAAGAAGGCCTCAGCCTGCAACGCGCGTATTCCGAACCTTCATGTACGCCTACCCGCGTGGCGATGATGACTGGCCGCTATCCAACGCGAACGGGATTGACTGAAGCCAAGACCACACTTTCTGGTGAGGGGTTGTCTGGCGAAGAGGTCACCATCGCAGAAGTGCTCAGAGAAGCGGGTTATAACACCTCCCATGTAGGCAAGTGGCATATGGGTGAAATTGCGCAGGCTTATGCCAGTAATCAGGGGTTCATGCATGCCGAATTTCCTATCCATCAACAGGCACAACTGGCCCTTATGGGGACTGAGAGTATCGACGCCGATATTATTCGTGGGGTAGATGAGGGTCGGGAAGAACAGTCCTACACTCTGGATAAGCTATTCGCAGTCAACCCTGCACATATGGTGGTCGGCGTAGAGCAGCGCGACGGGAAACTCTATGAAGTAAATATTGAGGCTGGCGAAACCTGGACCCAGAAAAAATACCGCGAAATGAATGAGCTTTATCAGAAAAATGCGTTAAACCAGCTTCGCACCCTTGCCAAGCAGGATAAACCGTTCTTTCTTAATTACTGGCCGATGTTTCCTATTAACTTTGTGCAGGAACATAAAAGTCAATACAACACTCTCAACGGCGGCACCATAGCCGCCTCAATAGTTGAAATGGACGAGTGGGTTGGTCAGATTCTGAACGAAGTAGAAAAGTTAGGTATTGCCGAGAATACAGTTATCGTCGTGATGGGTGATAATGGTCCCTTTATGCAATATGCAGGACCCACTGGGCAATCTGATCGAATCTATCGTGGTGGAAAAACGGATCACCTGGAAGGTGGGGTAAGGGTTAATGCCTGGGCGAAGTGGAAAGGTGTTATTGAGACAGGGAGTTTTGCCGAGGACATGATTCATGTCAGTGACCTGTATACAACCTTCGCTCGACTGGCCAATGCCACGGACAGAATACCCCGGGATCGAGTCATCGATGGTTTAGACCAGAGTGGTGTGCTCCTTCTGGGTGATAAGCATGGACGACGTGATTACTTGCATATCTACGAAGGAACCGAGCTTAAGTCTATCGTAAAAAACAAATACAAGATGCATTTAGCTCCTCCAGGCGCTAACCCCATCACTAGTGCAGAGTTTTTCGATCTTTACCGCGATCCAAGAGAGTCACGCCCTATGGACTCAATCAAAGTTGGCCCGTGGGCTGGAGGCCAATTCGAAGGTATGATTCAGCGGCAGATGTCGTTGAAGAAAAAATATCCAAACAGACCGCCGACACATGGCAAGCCTTATGAAGGCATTGAGAACCTCAGGCCAGAAACTAAGGAGCTTGTTGAAGTTTTTAAGCTTGGTCAAGCCCAAAAATAAAGTGTTCCGGTTTCACCGTCACCCGACAACGTCATGGTCTACCAGCGAAATGGAAAACCGGTGGACTCATTGCCTGGAGACTTCTATCCTACAAAGAACTACCCGGACCATGTACTCCAGTGGATGCAAAAGAACCAGGGCGACGGCAGACCCTTCTTTGCCTACACTGTACCTCACGACCCGTTGCACGCACCCAAAGAATACATAGACTATTACAAGGGAAAATATGACGGGGGATGGGATGAACATCGAAGTCGGACTGCTCGACAGGGAGTGGTAGTTCTGGTGCTGTCCAGAACAGAGAGTTGGAAGGTTCCATAAATGCAACGACAAGTGATCGCGTCCTTTAGAGGCAGCTACCAGGGCCAGAATAGCGGTCAAGAATCCTCATGTCTGATCCGCAATAACCCTGTGTTATAGACCCATTTAACAGTGAACCACGACTCACGAAATACTGCCAGACGACATCAAGAGCTCTACGTGCCTCACCAAACTGGATAACATTTTTTCGGGAGCAGAACTTCACCTTGAGCGATTCAGGACACTTACTAAACTTCATACGATTCGATGATTTCGAGTAAATCCATAGACTCAACGAGATACAGGTCCAATGCCAGGTTACGTTTGTAGATGCTGAAGTGACAACGCAACTCCAGGTGGCCTGACACAATATGTAGAGACGCGGTTTTGTCTTCTTCCTGTCTTTTTTCATTGCTATCAGTAGACGGGAAAGTCCTTTGCTCAAAGGTTTACAGGAAAAGTGGCCAGCAGGTTCTGCATCTCTCGTTTCAGTTCTTCGTCAGGAATCTCAACCTCATCGCGGCGCCGCGATGCAGTGAGCCTGTATATCGTCTTGTGGGTTCTGGCGTCAACGATGTTTACGACTAGCATAGAGTGTTTCTCTGTTTCAGGCTCATAGTTCTGGAAGAGACCTTCATCAGGCATCTTCTGTAGCTCAAGTCCAGCCGTCTTTTTAATGCCAAATACGAATTGCACATCAATGTCCGGGTCTGATTCTGCCAGTTGCAGGCCCTTTTTCTCCAGGCCGTAAGTGATTGCAGCTTTCAGTACAGGTTCTGTGTCGTGGCGCACATCCTGGACCTTTAGTGCTGAGACGCGGAACGTCTCATAGTGATCAAAGGGCGCTTTCTTATCAAGGGTATACTCGCTCTTGATATTGTAACTGGGCTTCTTGCCCGGCTTTTCCAAACGTAAGCGAAGCGACAGGTTATTGCGGGAATCTGCTTGCCGTAATGCTTCTTCCTGGCTGATTTTTCCTTCTTCTACCAAATCGAACAGAGCCGCGTCAAAAGTAACACAGGCACGCCCCCTGGATTTCTCCATGGCAGACTTGAGTTCATCAACCCGGCCTTTTTCAATAAGCTCTGAGATATAGGGCGTATTCACCATCTGCTCTACGACGGCAACCCGTTTGTTGTCATGACCCGCACAGAGCCGCTGTGAGATGACGGCCTTCAGATTCAGGGATAAGTCCAGAAGAATCTGTTTGTGTGCCTCCTCCGGGAAGAAATTAATGATACGGTCGATGGCCTGATTGGAATTGTTGGCGTGCAGTGTTGCAAGGCACAAATGCCCGGTTTCGGCATAAGAAAGAGCCTGCTTCATTGTGGCTGCGTCGCGAATCTCGCCGATAAGTATCACGTCAGGTGCTTCTCGCATTGCGTTAATCAGGGCAGCATCAAAGGACAGGGTGTCCATGCCAACTTCCCGCTGGTTAACCAGTGACTTTTTATTCTCGTACATGAACTCAATGGGGTCCTCAATGGTAAGGATGTGACCCGGTCTGTTGGCGTTACGGTAATCAATCATGGCTGCCAGGCTAGTCGATTTCCCTGTCCCCGTGCCACCTACCACCAACAGCAAACCGCGCTCTGCCATTATCAGGTCCTTCAGGGCATCAGGCAGCCCCAGAGACTCGATGGAGGGAATCTTGTCCTCGATATGTCGTGCTACCAGCGCCGGCTCACCGCGCTGTCTAAATACATTGACGCGGAATCGACCCACCGAAGGCACATGAAGAGACTTATTGAGCTCATAGGTTTGCTCAAAGTTAGTAGTTTCACGGTCATTGAGGATAGAGTAGATCAAATTATTGTTTTCCTGGTCATCGAGTGGCAGGACATCGGGATCGATGGGCCGCATAATACCATCGGCCTTGACCATGGGAGGTGAATTGACGCTAAGGAACAGGTCTGAGGCGTGTTGCTGAACGGCTTTGGCGAGCAGTGAGGTTAGATCCATCAGTTTCTTCTCGATTGTCATGTGGGTTGATTCTATATTCTACAAAGGCTGTTTCGTCCTCTCGTATCTTAATTCACCCATGCCTGCCAGTGCTAGTCAATAAAATGAACGACTACGCAATACGTTAGAGAGCAAGGCATCGGTAAAAGGTTTAGCGCATTTGGGAAATAGGGGATAGACCACGTTATAGTGTATTGAGATTCAACAGCAGACTGAAAATAATCGTGGCCAGTTCCCGATTGTTCTTTTTCTGTCCTGCCTGATTGTTTGCATATGCCTGCCAATAGTGTTTTTTTATCATAACAACAGCCCGCTTGTGGTCGACAGCGGCGGTTCAATCTAACTAACGGGTATGTCTGCTTTGGAAAATCTGAGGAACATTCCATGACAGACATTTTTTATATCGAGTGAAATCGGCTCAGTTCGACCCAATCCAGATATTCACTGTTGTTATCGATGACACGCACGTTCTCGACGCGTAAACTTGTCCAACAACTCTCAATCGAACATTATGGACTAACTCATCGTTCCAAAGGGATGTTCAACCGTTTTCTTTCGCGTCAGCATTTTCCCTGGATCACGATCTAAGCGTTCCTGTACAGATTCAAGAACGGCTTCGTGTTCCCTGCGGCTGTAACGTCCTTCTCTGGCAGGGGTACACTTATTTTTATTGAACAACCAAGGCAGTTGGAACTCCAGTAGCGATGCATCACCAGTCTTTTTTTTGTGGTCATCCGCCAGATCAAGCGTTCGCCGACAGGGCAAAGATACTCATCTACTTCGGCATCGCAATAAACGTTTTATCTTCCAAAACGTCCAGCTGCCCTGGCACCTGATGTCTGAGGTTTTGAAACATAAGTCGTGATGCCCGTTTCATGGCAGGCCAGTAACTCTTCTCCTGTGAAGGAACCCCGGTCAGCAACAAATATAAGATATTGGACATCCATTGCTGGGCGTGCCCGCTTCGCCATTGATGAAATCGGTTTTCACCCTCAAAAAAACGTTTCATATTTATCTCCGTAGAAATGATAACGGTATTTATCGGGTATTACGTTTTCAATAGTCTAGATCAACATCAGACATTCTGCGTCTCGTTTTAATATTATTGAAAACGAGATCTCATTACTGTAATTTGTAACTGATACAATATTTTACGAATTAATATCATGAATCTATTATATTAATTACGAGACCAGCAGGGATCTCGTTAACAACTGTTAGACGTCAAATAACTGAATGGAGGTATCGAAATGAGCACAGAAAAACCTAAAATCGCCTGTCTACCGAACGGACCATATTATTTGCTTAACGATCTCACACCACGAGTGATCCCTAACATTCAAAAATCTAAGGGTGATCCTTGTACCACGATAACCGGGATAGCGTTATGTCGCTGTGGCGGTTCAAATAACAAACCTTTTTGTGATGGTACGCATGGAAAAAACGGATTCACTGATAAAAAATTGACAGACGGAACACTTAACAAGCGTGATAATTATGTTGGATCGCAGATTACGATCCATGATAATCGTGGAATTTGTGCACATGCTGGGCACTGCACGGACAACCTCAGCTCAGTATTTAAATTAAAGGAAGAGCCCTGGATTGATCCCGAGGGTGCAACAGCCAAGGACATTATCAATACTATTAAAAAATGCCCATCGGGAGCGCTTAGTTACACTATAGATAATGTTGAACATCGAGATCAAGATCGAGTACCGATGGTTACGGTCACAAAAGATGGCCCGTATGCAGTTACCGGTGACATCGAACTTGTCGATCAACCGCTAGGTGAAGGGGCTTCAACGGAACACTATACGCTTTGCCGCTGCGGAGGATCGAAAAATAAGCCATTCTGCGATGGAACCCATTGGCATATAGGATTCAAGGATGAAAATAATTGACGTCTGTTATCAATGTGGAAATTGCCGTCAAACAAAAGGGTGCACGGGATCTACCGCTCGTGAGTCAAGGCATTAGATAAAAATGTCTGCTTCTGGCTACGGGTTAGACTGTGTAGAAAAAATACATTTGTCGTCCACAGGAAGTACAAAATGAAATTATATTATAAGAATTCAACAAGCTTATTAATCACTCTGATGATTACCACATTGGCACTGACTACACCTGCTCTTGGGCAGTCTCTACTTGGACATGAGTACGAGCTTAAGGCCGCACCAATCCGCAAGGATGAAAAACCAGTTATCCCTCTGGATGCAGGAGATCCCAGTTACAATTCCTGGCGCCAGTTACGCGACCTGAGTAAAGATCCAAAACGTGAGCCAGGCATTATCAATGTGCAGAAATACGATATGGGATTTAGCTACAATGCCATACCAACCTTCTTTCATACACCGATTGCCATGTCACCGGCGGATTTAAAGGCAAGTAAGGTAGATATAGCTATTATGGGTGCGGTTACGGACATGGGCACTGGTATGCGCGGTGCTTCACACGGCCCGAATGCAGTACGTAACTCGAATGTTTATGGCGGTTATGGTGCCCGCCAACCACATCTGCATACCATGATCGATCCACTTGAGGATCTGGTGGTGGCTGATTTTGGTAATGCGCCGATCGACATTATGAGCACCGAACGCAGCATGCAGCCGATCCGTGATTTTGTAAGGAGCGCAGCAGAAGTGGAGATCAATCCCGGCGAACACGTGATACCAATCATCGTTGGCGGGGACCACTCGCTAATGTACCCGGATGTTGCAGCACTGACTGACATCTATGGTAAGGGCAATGTCGGAGTTGTCCATTTCGATGCCCATTATGATGCGGGTAAATATATGATGGGTCATCTCATCAGTCACGGAATGCCGGTTTACCGTTTAATCGAAGAAGGGTTGGTTCCGGGTAAAAACTTCATTCAGGTCGCACTTCGCGGTTACTATCCGGATGAAGCAAGCTTTGAATGGATGCGTGAACAGGGTTTTCGCTACCATACGATGGCCGAGATCGAGGATCGTGGTTTCAAGGCAGTGATGGATGATGTCATTAAAGAAGCCAAAGACGGCCCGGAATACATCTTCATCTCCTTTGATATTGATGCACTCGATCCGGCTTTTGTGCCAGGCACAGGCACGCCAGAACCGGGTGGTCTGACACCACGTGAAGCCTTTCCAATCGTACGCCGACTCTGTGCAGAATCGAATGTGGTGGGCTTCGAGTTAGTGGAATTAGCCCCTATGCTTGATCCAACCTACGTCTCGGCTCTCAACGCAAACCGGATAATCCGTGAATGCATGACCGGTATTGCCATGCGCAAGAAAGGCCTTACCGATCCACATTATCTGAGTCCTTTGACAAAAACTCACGGTCAGAAATGAATATCCATTGAGTGATTATTTGACCAGTACCATTTAGCACAAAAGAATCGCGTCAGGGCTGTAAATAAAGAAAACCTGCACACATGACAGCTACTGAATGTAGAGGAGGGGGGGGGCAGTGTTTAGAGCTGCTATAAACTGCTAAAATGAATCACTCGCAGTCAAAAAAAGCTTTTTTTAACAATAAAACTCAATTATGGTAAACCATATCACCCGATTGACATCCTGAATCTATAATAATCATGCAAAAACTCCTCAAGTACACAGGCTATTTTTTCGTAGGACTAATCACTTTACTGGCTGTTACAGTGATCATCCTGAAGCTCATTCCTGACACGCAATACAAAGACTGGATCACCATCGCTGCAGAGTCGGCTACTGGTCGGGATGTTTCCATCGACGCACTGGAACTTGATTTCGGTACGGCCTTACGCGTCAGGGCGGATAAAGTGCGGATGGCAAATGCTGACTGGTCAAAACAGGACGATATGCTACAGATTGACAGGCTTGAAGCGGATTTCGGCCTATTGGCGCTGCTTGCCGGAAAAGCAGATATCCATGCAGTGGTAGAACATGCCGAGGTGCTGGCTGAAAAAAATGCAGAAGGCATCAGCAACTGGGCAATGAGTACGAGTGAGCCAGAAGAAGCGGCAAAGGAAGCGGATAATGATGAAGATGACGAATTCTCAGGATTGCCGCTGCAACCCATAATCCGTGAGATCCGTATAGATGATTTCAAATTCACACAATTGACAGAACCCGATGCAACAGCAAAAGTAGCCCATCTCAAGCAACTGCTGATCGAAACACCGGAACAGGACACCACGCTCTCGCTGTCTGCTGACCTGGATGGTCACCCTGTCGAAGTGTCCGCTAACCTCGGTAATATGCAACAGTTTCTGAATAAATCGAGCGAGCCAGTTCAATTAACGGGTGAGATAGATGGCAACACACTCAATATGTCTGGCAACTGGGGGCCGTTATTCCCTAAACAGACAATGCTTATTGATCTTGATATGAAGATCCCAGGCACTGCCGGCCTGGCAGAATATGTCGGCTTAACAATAGAAGAATTCGAACCAATTCTAATCACAGCGAAACTTGTGGGCGACGGCGACATGTTGTCCATGAACCCGATTATTATCGATTTAAGTGACCCCACTGCGGAGCTGAAAATAAGAGGATCAATAGACGATCTCACTAGCATGCATGGCATCAAAATGACCACGGATGCTAATACGGAATCTCTGGAAAACCTGCTTAAGCAACTCCATGTTGAAGTGCCCTTTGCATTGCCTCCTGAAATTAAGGTGAGTGCACAGATAAATGGCGGACTAGAAGATCTGGCACTGAGTGAGCTTGTAATCGAGTCCAGGGATGAAGGCATGGATATGAAAGCCACCGCTTCCATTGGCGACCTGCTGAAGCTAAAAAAAATCGACGTGCAGCTGAACGGCACGATCGATTCGCTTTCCAGGTTATCCAGGTATGCACAAACGGAATTACCACAAACCGAACCAATCATGTTAAATGGCACGCTGACAGAAGATGCTTCCAAAAAGCATAATTACACACTACATGCCGAGACCGGGGCTGCCAATGTTGATATTAATGGCTCACTTGACAGCCTGGCGGTGCCGGAGAAATTAGAACTAGGTATATCGATAAAGGCTGAGAACCTGACTGATTTTAATACGCTGGCACAGACAGAACTCCCCGATCAGGGACCGCTTGACATGAGTGCAATGCTGCAACTTCAGAATAAGGATATTGCAGTAAATGATCTAAAGGTATCGCTTAAGGATCAAACAGCACAAGGCAACATGGCCCTTAAACTGCCTGAAAGCGATGCACAGCCTACTGTTGTGAATGGCAAGCTTGACATCTCTTACCTTGACTTTACTTTCCTTTTTCCAGAAATAGCAGAAGCGCCTGCCGAGGGTGAAACTACCACAGCTGAACCGATACCAGAGGAAGAAGAAACAACCGAAAAAGCTAAACCCGAAAAAGCCAGCACCGAGCAAGCCGCCGCGTCGGAGCGCCTGTTTTCATCCGAGCCCTTTCTCTATAAACAGTTGCACGCTTATGACATCGACCTGGCCGTAAATGCGAGTGAAATAAAATTTAACAAGTCCGATTTAAAAGATGTACAGCTCGTCGTCAAACTCAAGGACGGCCTACTAATCGCCGACCCAATTACGGGCGCTGGTGGTGCCGGCAAAATCAATGGTGTTATCCGTGTCGATGGCCAAAGTAAACTTCCTGTAATGGATGTGGATATCAGTATTCTTGAGGTCCCGATGCCAAATCTCGGCGGCAAGCTTGATTTCGACGCAGATCTTGTTGGCAAAGGTAAGTCTGTTGCTGAATTGATGGGAAGCCTGAACGGGCAAATGCTGGTAGTAATGCGCGACGGAAAAATTGAAGGTGCCCTGGTGCAAAAATTTGGCTCAGGCCTGCTTTCATTTGCCAAAGATAAAGGCTATACAGAGCTGGAATGCGGTATCCTGCGTGTAGATGTTAAAGATGGTATCGCCAACTTTGATAAAAGACTGGCAGCTCAACTCACTGAAGTCACATGGAGAGGCGGTGGTGAAATTGATCTGAAAACAGAAAAACTCGGTATTGGAATTGCGCCAAAGCCCCGTAAAGGCATTCCCATTAGCATAAGTGGTGAGCTCTCAAGTCTGATATATATCGGTGGCACGCTTAAGAACCCTAAGGTACAACTCAACCCGAAAGATGTTGCGGTTAAATACGCTAAATACTCTGCCTATGTAGCAACTGGCGGACTCACTTATCTCGCAGAAGTGGTCAAGGACAAAATCGATGCCAACAAGGACGTCTGTGAGTTGATTCTCGACGGAACTGTCTTTGAGGATATGGATAAAGAGGCAGAAAAGGCAGAGAAGAAGGCTAAGAAGGCTGCAAAAAAAGCTGAAAAGGAAAAGAGCGAGTGAGCAAATATTGGCCTTGTGTTCGGCTAGTGTTTTGTTGGGCTTCGCTTTGCTCAGCACCAACCTACGATTTTATTTGAACAGTAGGTTGGTCAGAAGTATGAAGCCCAAAAACGTCTAAAGTACTGGAGACATCAGCCTGCTAATGCGTACTGCCAATTTGAACCAGAACGGCTTGTTGTTATAATCTCCCCCCTGCATTTGTCTGCAACTGGCAAAGCTGTTTTCAAACATCTTCTCTACCTGTCGACAAAAACTAATGTCAGCAATCAGGGCAGTTATCTCAAAGTTAAGCCTGAACGAGCGGTTATCAAAGTTGGCTGTGCCAATTGATGATAGCGCGTCATCCACCAGTAAAACCTTTTCATGCGTAAAGCCCTCCTGGTAACGGTAAAACTGGATACCGCATTCAGATAGTTCATCAAAGTAATCGTAGGCAGCAAAATACATCAATTTGTTGTCCGGCATTTCTGGAATAATGATTCTGACATCAACTCCCCTCAACCTTGCCAGGGTCAGTGCTGACATGATGGATTCATCGGGCACAAAATAGGGACTGGATATCCAGATTCTTTCTTTTGCCGAATTGATGATATGCACGAACATCAGCAATGCCGTCTCGAATTCATCAGCGGGTCCGGTCGGCACGATCAATACAGAAATATCACCCTTTGGACTGGCCGTTGGTATCCATGATAACTCTGGCACATCGTTTGTTGCCCAGCGGTAATCTTCCATGAAAGACAACTGTGCCGCCAGTGCAGCAGGCCCTTCAATTCTTACGTGGGTGTCACGCCATTTGCCTATGTTTGGGTCCTTACCGAGATATTCATCGCCGACATTATGACCACCAATCCAGGTCGTTTTGCCATCAACTACGACAATCTTTCGATGATTGCGAAAGTTAAGTTGAAAACGGTTGCGTTTGCCTTTGCGCGTATTGAAAGGCGAGACACAAACACCGGCTTGTTTAAGTTCACTGACGAATGTTACAGGCAACCCCATTGAACCCAGTTCGTCATAGAGGAAGTACACCCGTACGCCTTGTTTGGCTTTTTCAACGAGTCGCGATTTAAGCTTATTTCCCAGTCCATCTGCATGAACGATATAAAACTGCACAAGTATGTAATCTTCAGCTTTTTCGATACCGCTGAAGATAGAATCAAATGTGGCGTTACCGTCGATCAGTAATTCGCAGTCATTACCATTCATCAATGGCATCAGGGCCAGTCTTTCCGCTGCACGTGTTTCAGGATGTGAATCGCCGTAGTTAGAGATGTAGGGTGCGTAGGCTTTCTTTAGCTGCTCGGGGATCAGTCCCGTAATATCAGCTGCGGCCTTACGTGCCATGACGTAGCCTTCGAATTTTCGGCGTCCGAATACCCAGTAGACGGGCACTGCAAAATAGGGGAGAGTAATCAGGGACAGTGCCCAGGCGATAGCCCCCTGAGAGGTGCGCGCGTACATGACAGCATGTACGGCAGATATGAAACCAAGGATGTAAAACAGGGAAGCTATGAGAATTATTATCTGCATGGGTGTGATTGCAACCACTTCGTCATTGTAGCACTGTACTATTATGCTAATTCAGCAGAGGTACTTGATACTAGTTACTTCTGCTTTGGCTTTATTCGTTTCAAAAACTCCCACAAGGGCACTGCCGTCAGTCCACCAACCACGCCAGATGCATAATCAGGCAGGCTAAAATTAAACAGAGAGTGCCATAGAAAACCAACCAGAAAACTTACGGCTATCATTGCTAAAAGAGTAATCAGGGATCGTTGCCAGAAGGGCATATTTGTTTACCTCTATGTTTGTTGTTGGTGGGCCATACTATGCCACAGGTACTAGCATGTGAACATTTTGTTGCTTGAAACTTATGATGGTTATTTTTCCAAAAGCAATGTGGATTTACTGTATGGTCGACAAATACAATCATGTGGAGAATGTTGAAGTTTTCTTTTGCGGATAAATTAG
>JBLYYR010000034.1:0-37112 GCA_048550195.1 Arenicellales bacterium | reverse complement strand
GGATGCACGGGATTATCTTCTGTCCTCTGGTTTGGCACTGGAGCGGGAGGACAAGGATGCCGGGATACTGGAAACGACCTGGGCTGATAACTATGCGTCCAGTGTTTTGCGTGGAACACAAAAATTGTTTAATAAATATTTAGGGTCCATTTATACATCCGACAGTCGAGACAAGTTTCGTATCAGAATTGAACCTGGCCGTACTGCGGAGACCACAGAAATTTACCTTACTCACAAAGGCATGATAGAGACAGTTGTTAGTGATACTGGCGTTGATGCTGTTAGGACTGCCTGGCAGGCTACCCCCCCTGACCCCAACATTGAAGCTGAAATGCTCTCATTGTTAATGATCGAAATGGGTGCCAGTGAAGCAGCTGCGGTAACAAGCCTGGCGAAGGCAGATAAGTCAGCAGACCGGGCCAGCATCGTTAAGGCTGAAAATGGTCAGTCCCGATTGATAGTTAATAATGCCATCGATATAGCCTGGCGCAGAGTTGGTCAGACACTGGACAGAGTGGGTTTTAGTGTAGAAGACAGAGACAAGAGTAAATGGATGTATTTTGTTGATTATGCCAATCCCGATCTGGCTGGTAAAAAACCCGGGTTCTTCAGTAAAATGTTTAAGAAAAACAAGAATGCTGCCGAAGACAGCATCTATCAGATTTTGCTAACTGCAGACGGTGAGCAAACAAAGGTTGATGTACTCGAGAAAGACGGTACAGTAGCACCTGAAAAAGTATCTACACAGATCGTTAAATTACTTTATGAGCAATTAAGATAAGGCACGTGCTGGATTGCTCGCAGCATCTAAACCCGTCTTTTGTTTTCAGACGGGTTTTTTCATTTAAGGAACCTCTAATCAATTATGAACTTGTATCTTACGCCTAAAATATCCAGCTTTCTCGTTGGAAACCTTCGCAATAGCCAGCTATTACGTGCGATTCCCGCCTCAAATCTGAACATTTTAGATCGCAACCTACTTCGCTCAGAATTAATCAGAGGTCCCTTAATCATAGGCTACCCTACATTGACCAGGATTGATTTCTGAAAAATGAGTTTTTTGTCATTACAAGGTGCACCTGCCATCTCAGATTTTCGGCTCAACAAGCTGCAGAGCCTGCTGTCGGAAAAAATTGCTGATCTGGATGCACTGTCGGCGAGTTACTATCATTTTGTTAGTATATCCAGCGACCTGGATGAAGCCGAACTCGACCACTTGTCCGTAATTCTTGACTATGGCCCGACGCGCCATGAAATGGATGTTTCCGGCCAGCATTTTCTGGTTATTCCGCGACCCGGAACGATTTCGCCCTGGTCTACCAAGGCAACAGATATAGCCCGCCATTGCGGTCTTGAAAAAGTACAACGCATAGAACGTGGCGTGGTCTGGCATGTAAGCACCAAAAACCATCGCCTGCTGGAAGCACGTGAGAAAGAAAGCGTTCAGGAGCTAATTCATGACCGTATGGTGGAATCTGTATTCGACTCACTGGATAAGGCTGAACTGCTGTTTGAACAGCACAGCCCTGCCAGGATGCGCTGCGTCGACATTCTTAACGAGGGAAAGAGCGCACTATTAGAAGCCAATCAGCTGTGGGGGCTTGCCTTATCTGAAGACGAGATTGATTATCTGCTTGCATCATTTAGTGAGCTGGGCAGGAACCCGACCGATGTGGAACTGATGATGTTCGCACAGGTAAACTCCGAACACTGCCGCCATAAAATCTTTAATGCTGACTGGATAATCGATGGTGTAGAACAATCCAGGACCTTGTTCGGGATGATTCGCAACACCCACGAAAGCCATCCGCAGGGAACCGTTGTCGCTTACAGTGATAACTCTTCAGTAATCAGCGGCTATGAAACGGAAAATTTCAGACTAAACGAAGATGGTTGCCATTACCGCTGGCAGGAGGCTGATGCCCATATCCTGATGAAGGTGGAGACTCATAACCACCCGACGGCTATTGCACCGCATCCCGGTGCGGCAACGGGATCAGGCGGTGAGATACGCGATGAGGGAGCAACCGGTCGCGGCAGTAAGCCTAAAGCAGGACTATGCGGGTTCAGTGTTTCAAATCTCAATCTGCCCGATGCAGTGCAGGCATGGGAGGAGGACTACGGTAAGCCAGAACGTATTGCCAGTGCGCTGGATATCATGCTCGAAGGTCCCATCGGTGCGGCATCGTTTAATAATGAATTTGGCCGGCCGAATATCTGCGGCTATTTCCGCAGTTATGAACAGGCCCTGCCATCCGGTGAAGTGCGTGGCTACCACAAGCCAATCATGCTGGCCGGCGGACTGGGTTCGATACAGTCAGAGTTCACGGAAAAATCTAGAATCCCTGCCGGCAGCCGAATAGTTGTACTGGGTGGCCCCTCTATGCTGATCGGACTCGGTGGTGGTGCGGCATCAAGCATGGCCTCCGGCTCCAGCTCCGAAGATCTCGACTTTGCTTCCGTACAGCGCAGCAATGCTGAGATGCAGCGCCGTTGTCAGGAAGTAATCAATCGCTGCTGTGAAAAGAGTGAGGATAGCCCTATCTTGTCAATCCACGATGTCGGTGCGGGCGGCATATCCAATGCCCTGCCGGAGCTGGTGGATGATTCAGGACGCGGTGGCCGCTTTGAGTTACGCGATGTGTTAAATGATGAGCCGGGCATGTCGCCAATGCAGCTATGGAGCAATGAATCACAGGAGCGTTATGTGTTGGCAATTGCCGATCAGTACTGGGATGATTTCGAACAGATCTGTGAGCGAGAAAGATGCCTTTATGCGGTGGTGGGCAAAGCCACTGACGAGCGGCGACTGAGCTTACATGATCAGCACTTTGCGGATCAGCCTGCTGATAGTTTTACAGCCTGTCGTGATCTGGCATGGCCGATTGATATCCCTATGGATGTATTGCTGGGCAAGCCGCCAAAAATGCTGCGTGATGTTCAGCATCGAGTGACTGAGCTTGTTCCGTTCAATGCCGAAAAACTTGACCTGAATGAAGCGGCCCTACGGGTACTGAGCCTGCCGACTGTTGCCAGCAAGTCTTTCCTGATTACTATCGGTGATCGCAGTGTGACCGGCCTGGTCTGCCGGGACCAGATGGTAGGCCCCTGGCAGGTACCGGTAGCCGATGTGGCCGTGACAGCTACAAACTTTAAGGACTATACCGGTGAAGCCATGGCGGTGGGGGAACGTACCCCTCTTGCATTAATTGACGGCCCTGCCAGTGGCCGTATGGCGGTAGGTGAGGTGCTGACCAATATCGCCGCCTCGCGCATCAAGGATTTAACTGATATCAAACTCTCTGCCAACTGGATGGCCCCTGCCGGTCATCCGGGCGAGGACGCCAATTTGTTTGATACCGTACAAAGCATTGGCATGGATATATGCCCGGCACTGGGTCTGTCCATTCCAGTAGGCAAGGATTCCATGTCTATGCGTACTGTCTGGCAGGAGCAGGGTGAGGAGCATTCTGTTACCGCACCGTTGTCAGTCATCATTTCCGCCTTTGCACCAGTGCTGGATGTGCGCAAGACGCTGACACCACAACTGATACTTGATAAGGGTGAAACAGACCTGATCTTTATTGATCTTGGCCGTGGCCGCAATCGCATGGGCGGCTCCTGTCTGGCACAGGTATACGGAGAGTTAGGCAATGAGTGTCCGGATCTTGATCAGGCTGTCGATATGGTTGGCTTCTTCAGTGCGATTCAGTCTCTCAATAAAGACGGCATGCTGCTGGCCTATCACGATCGCTCAGATGGCGGATTTTTTACCTGTCTGCTTGAGATGGCCTTTGCCGGGCATTGCGGGCTGGCAATCACACTGGATACATTAGGCAACAAGGTAGCAAATATCCTGTTCAATGAAGAATTGGGTGCCGCTATACAGATTCGCCGAATTGATCTGGAAAAAGTTCTCGATGAATTTGCCAGTGCCGGGCTGTCTGAATGTGCGCATGTCATCGGTGCCCCCGTAGAGGGTGATGAAATAACTTTCTCCCATGCAGGCAGGGTTTGTCTTCATGGTTCACGCACTGAGTTCCATCGGGTCTGGAGCGAGACCAGCATGCGCATACAATCGTTGCGCGACAACCCCGACAATGCCCGACAGGAATTTGATCAACTTCTGGATCAGAAAGACCCGGGATTGTATGCCAACCTGAACTTCGACCCATCCGAAGACATCAGTCTGCCCTATATCAATAGCGGCAAGCGTCCGCAAATGGCCATTTTGCGAGAACAGGGCATCAACTCACAACTGGAGATGGCAGCGGCCTTCGACCGCGCCGGTTTCGATGCTGTAGATATCACCATGAGTGATGTTTTGAGTGGCCGTGAAACAATGGAATCGATCCAGGGACTTGTCGCATGCGGTGGTTTTTCCTATGGCGATGTACTTGGCGCTGGCGGTGGCTGGGCAAAGTCGATCCTTTATAATAACCGGGCACGCGATGTATTCAGCCGTTTTTTTGAGCGAGAAGACAGCTTTGCACTGGGTGTCTGTAATGGTTGTCAGATGATGGCGTCATTGAAAGATATCATTCCGGCTGCTGAAAACTGGCCGCGATTTGTTAGCAATCAATCCGAGCAGTTCGAAGCTCGCAGTTCGCTGGTCACTATCCCCGAGAATCCGTCTATCTTCATGTCTGGCATGGCAGGTTCTACCATGCCTATTGCCGTTGCCCATGGCGAAGGGCGGGCGGAGTTTGCAACCCATAAGAACCAGCAGGATGCCATAGTCGCGATGTATTTTGTCGATAATTATGGGGTAAAAACCGAAAAATACCCTGCTAATCCGAACGGTTCCGCGCAAGGTATTACCGGGCTGACGACAGAAGATGGCCGTTTTACTGTGATGATGCCGCATCCTGAGCGGGTATTTCGTACCGTTGCCAATTCATGGCACCCCACAGACTGGGGTGAGGACAGTGGCTGGATGCGGCTGTTCAGGAATGCTCGAGTCTGGCTGGGGTGAGAGCAGGAATGTAAGAATACTTTACAACCAGG
The DNA here is from genome assembly GCA_048550195.1 of Arenicellales bacterium. Classification (GTDB taxonomy): domain Bacteria; phylum Pseudomonadota; class Gammaproteobacteria; order BMS3Bbin11; family BMS3Bbin11; genus BMS3Bbin11. The sequence goes on along the minus strand of JBLYYR010000034.1, from coordinate 32,105 downwards.
GGTGACGTTAAACCAAAAGAAGTTCTTTCAACCGCAGGGCCCGCAGAGAACACAGGGAAAGTATTTAAATAGACGTTTTAAGAATTACGATTTAGGTGTTACGTAAAACCTAACCCATAAAACCTAATACTTTCTTTTCCCCTCTCTGCGTTACCTGCGACCCCCGCGAGAGAACTCTTTTTTTGTTCTTCAGGTTTGGGAAGGCTGTATTTCATGTCTCCGAAGCCCTAAGCTTCCGTAAAAGCAGCACTATCAACACTTACTCAATGCCAGGAGACTGGGTGGCTGGATCGCTGATCAGCAACGTCTGGACAGCCGGGGAAGACGATGGCAGCCATGCCGTTAACTTGTTCAGCTGGCAACCTGTCATCAATTGCAATATTCCTGAAATGCACGGTCTGTACCTGACCTCGGTACCCTTGGTCACGGCAGACTGAGAGGTCGACGAGGACAACCGATGGACTGTGCCTGTCGGCGAGGGTGTCGGCAAACTATTCAAGCCAGGCAAGCAGCCGGTCAACGGCCAGGTCTCTGCTTATTATAATGCAAAATTCCTGAGTTGGGTGCAGACTGGCAAGTTCGGTTGCAGTTGCCGTTTCTGTTCCCAAAAATATGGAACTCGATAAACTATATTTTGAGGTATCCAAATACGAATCGTCGACAACTGCTATTAGGGCTGGGCATCTCGCCAGTCCTGGCGAAGCGTTGGTTTTGGCCTTGCTTATGTCTACAATAACGCAGTTGCAACACTTAATAATGTTGCCGGTAGTAAAGACCTTGTGGTCGAATGGAGCTACCAGGGACCATTTGCCTACCTGACGTTAGAATTTGGTGAGGTTAATTGATCTGGCCAGCTTAATCTACAGATGGCACGCGTAAAGGATACTCGCAGCAATTGACGGGGTAGTTAGTTGTAGGTGAGAATTGTGCATTGAGGCGAGCTTAATCCCGGTGGTTTAGTTTGAAATACAACAGACCAGGAAGATTTTTCTTCATCATTTCATTGATGATACTGGTGAGTGGGTGTCAATCAACTGGCAAGACAAAAACCCATGCAGCTGTACATCTAATGCCAGCACCAATTGCAATTACTGAAGGTGTAGTAGACCCGGCAGTGGTAAGAAAGGCCCTGAAAGACAATAACCAGGTCAAGGTCTTTTACGCCACCAATCGTAAACCATCCGAGGCTGATAACAGTGGCCACTACATTACAGCTTTTGACCAGAACCTGCGGCTTGGCGCTGCAAATGTCCGAATTGGTGAAAAGGGAACCCCGGCAGAAGAAATTTACACTCAGGCAATTACAGTTGATCGCAAGAAAAAAATCCCTTTGTTACTGGAACAGGTATCGCAGCATGTGGTAATTGCTGGTGGTAATAATCTTGATGATTTAACGGACGAAACAAGGGCATACCTGGATAGTATTAATGATGCACTGGCAAGCAGTGATGACAAGGATCTAACAATCTATGTACACGGCGCCAACAATACCTTCTATCGTAGTACCTCGCAGGCCGCACAATTCAGATACTTTACCGGCAGGCAGTCGGTTATTCTGGTATTTTCCTGGCCATCTGCTGGCTCGTTGATTCACTATGGCGTTGATGTAAAAAATTCAGCGCAATCCTACAAGGTCTTCGCACGACTGATAGAACTGCTATCACGCTATACCGATGCGCGTTATATCAACATCCTGTCATACAGTGCAGGTGCACGAATAGCCAGCCCGGGACTGAATCACCTCGCACAATCACAGGACAATGTCGAAGTCGGAAAAATTCGTGATCAACTGCGTCTGGGTATTGTCTACTATGCCGAACCGGATGAATACCAGGTGGACTTCTTCCATCACCTCGCAAGTTATCTACACCTCACTCAGAGCGCAACTGTCACTGTCAATTTCCATGACTCAGTGCTTGCTTATGCCGAAGCATACACAGGCAAACCAGAAGCAGGCATGCCTGACCCCAGCCAGTTTAGTGATAAAGACAAAAAAGAGCTGATAGAGATATTAGACAAACCAAACTTCCATGTCATCGATATAGATGGCTCGCGCATTCCAGGTCTTGCCCGTGGTGTGCATGATGCCTGGTACAATCATCCGTGGGTAAATTCAGATGTCATCACACAATTTCTTCATCATGCAGACCCGAAAGAGCGTGGCCTGGTAATAAAAAAAATTGAGCAACGGCCATGGAGCCAGTACTGGATCTATCCAGTGGATTACCCAAACAGGATACGAAAACTTTTGCCCGCACTGAGAGAACAGAATAGTTTCATGTGATGACAGGTTGAGCTAGTCACGATAATGGGCCCGCGACTTCATACCCATTTAGATCATATATTTTCCAATACGCTATTACCACGTTCTATAACCCAAAACAGGCTGATAGCTACGCACACACCCGCAACAAAGTATCGATTTATTTTTTCAGGCCTGGCACCCAAAAGACTGATTAAATAAAACACTAAAGATGCGACCAGAACTATTAATAACTGGCCTACCTCTACACCAAGGTTAAATGCTAACAGGCTTTGCCAGATATTCGGTGAGGTCACCTGAAGGATATTCTGCAGGACAAAGGAAAAACCCAGTCCATGTAACAGGCCGATTAAACCGGTGACACCGACAACGGTCCATTCATTTTTTTCCTGCTGAAAGCCCGGTTTAATATCTGGCAATATGGCGACAACGGCAACATAAATAATCGATAGTGCAATACCTGTTTCAACGGCTGGCACGAACCAGGCCGCTGTGGGTACAAAACCAAAAAATCCGATAGTCAGCGTAATGCTGTGGCCAATGGTAAAACCGGTTACTCGCCAGAGCAACGGTTTAAGATGCATAGCACCAAGCACAAGACATATCACAAACAGCACATGATCAAGGCCTTCAAGAATATGCCTCACGCCTTCCTTAATAAAAGTTATCACCGCATCATAAACTGAACGGGTAATAACGACAGGTACCTGTAGCAAACCCCGTTCTCGAAAAACCTGCACACCGCTGGGGCTGTAATCCAGAACAAGATTAGCAGTCTCTTCCTGGTCTGGCAGACCTGGATCTAAATTACTGGATAGTGCGTAATTGTAAATCGCGCCTTCACTGGCGTAATGCAACAAGACATCAACCGTGGTGTCACCGACGTAAACGCCTTGCTCAAGGGTATCGAATGATAGTTCACCAAGGAATGACTTCCTGGCATCATCCAGGGTAGCAAAGTCGGGTTGTGTGCCATTTTTATAAATTCTGACTTGTTCAACCTTGGCATCAAGGTTTTCTCCTTCAACAGAGAGATCAAGACCCTGCCTGGCAAGTAAAGCCAAAGCATCGGTAGAATGCTTAAACTGGCTCACATCGACATAGTGAACAAGCTTGCCCTCCTCTAATCGATTGCTGGTATACGGTGCAGGTGACGGCAGGCCGTTTTCATCTATTTCGCCGAGCAAGTGCGCCACCAGGTATGGCATCGGCAAGCGCATATAAACATTCAACCCATCCGATAAATGTTCGACATGTAAAATTCGCACATTCAGGTTGAGTTTAAAATGTGCAGATGCCGTCGATACACAAAACAGAGACAGCGCTATGAAAAAATACAGATGAGAAAATGCATGATGTCGAAGGAACATTATTTAACTTGTTTGATATCAATCACTGTAATATCAGCCAGGCGCCATTGTTTATCTACTTCGATCAAATCAAGCAGCGCCTGGAAATTAATCTTACGCAGGTCTACATGGCCCCAGTGCCTGGCGCTTATCATAGCCGAACCACTGATGGTTGCGCTGAAGCCATCCGGGTTCTCTAACTCACGCATTGTAACTATCTGCGTATCATTAAACCCCAGTACCGCACCAACAGCGCCGCCAGTCACTTTCGGTGAGAATAACTTCGCCAACTCCTTTTGCAAAAACTTAGAATCATTTGTACTAAGCACGTCATTAAGTACATGTGAAAGCTTAGCTGGTTCTTTCTCAATAAAAGCAGCACGCAGGTTTTCTAAAACACCGGAAATAATACTCAGTGCTTGTTGTTGATCCGGCATCTGATCATATATTTTCGTTTCACCAACAAAAGGTATATTGATACCCCACCCCGTTTCGACAACAACAGGACGAATGGCCGGTTCAGTATATTTTTTAAGGAAATTCTCCCAGGCAAATAGCGGGTCATCTTTATTTATAAAACTCGGCAATGGTCCAGCCGGGTCCGTCACGGTCACCGGGATGCGGTCAATGCGCGGATTAAAATATTGCCAGCGTGACTCAATCTTCTGCGGTAGTCTCTCTATGTAATAGCGCTGACTTACTCCAACCAGCAGGGAGGTCTCATCTATTGATGATGCGTTTTCGAGAACTTTCAAACCAGACAAAGTCGCATGTAAAAACTCGACGCGAATCGAATCGGGTTTGAATGAATCACCGTCAATTTGTAGCAGTTCTTTATCAGCATAGTATTTTTTAACATGCTCCTGTAGTAACTGATATTTATCTTCAATGCTTACATCAGAACCTGGCGCATTGAATTCTGTTAACTCTGCAATATCACCAAAGCGTAACAGTGATTCCAGCCTTACTTGCCGTGGCTCAACATAGAGATAAAGCATTAATGGGTATTTATGGTGTCGAGTCAGGTTTTTGTTATCAAACTTTGTATACCAGGGATCGTCCCAGTCGAGGTGGACAGTCGCCGGCGCGCCGAGATAGCGGAAATCGACGATCGGTACTGACTTGTGATAGGCAATAAAACCGACTGTTGCCCGTGCCCGCCCCTGGTCACCCAGTGGCGGTATGAAGGTCAGCGATTCTGGTTGTCCATTGAACGGGTAGATCAGCTCTGCATAGAGCACGCGCTTGTCATCCGGTGCTTGCGCCACGCGTTGCTTAGTATAGGGATTGATCATTCCGGCAAATGGTGATCTGCGATCAACACGCTGGCGTGGTTCCCTCAGTACCAGCTGCGCGGGTAAATTGACGCCTTCTGCTGTTACTATCTGGAACACATTGTTGGAGAAGTTTTCCATCCGCCTGGCTAATGTCGGGCGTTGTTTCGTGGTATCACTGATCCAGTCATCGGGAACCAGATCACTGAAGACCTCGAGATCGCCAATATACAGCTCCAGCACCACCTTGACGTGGTCATCCATGACGGTGATCTCGGCAATATTCTGAGAGGTCTCGGCTCCGGTAAGGTTGATCCAGTCCGCACAGGCAACATTTCCTGCGAAGCTGGTATACATGAGAATGAGTACGGCAAATATGCGTTGGGTTATTAAATTCATTGAAATATAGAAAATGCACAGCTGCCTGCCGTTGATCACAGGCAGATAGTTTGTATAAGTTAATTAATCGTCAAAGATTAGCTTCAAGGGTGACATGATGATAACTAATCTTTCTCTACTACACACCTCGAATACTTCATATTCAGTATGAAGACACTGTTCGACAGGTCGATCAAAGTCGAGTATCAGTACAGTTACGCCAGTGAGCCCAAAGGGCCGGCCGGTAGTATGGTTTTTTGATTTAGTCTTTTCTTTGTGTATTTCCACGTGGTCCGGGTGGTTCTGAGCGCAACTGCTTAGACTTCGTTAAGGGCGTCAGCCGACCTTAAAACAGAGGGGAAAATTAGATGTTCCTAATTGGCCGTTTTGGGTTGCGGTCATTCTCACTATCTGGGATAACCCATAAAAAAGCCACCAGAAGGTGGCTCTTTGTGTGTTTGCTTTCGGCCGAAGCAGTCGTTCGCAATCATGAAAAAAATGTAAAAAAACCCGCCGAAGCGGGTTTCATTCATCATTTTTGAAGATAGAAAAACTTATTCAGTCCTGTTTCTCAGTGAGCCCATACTTCTTGTTGATCTCATCATACACGGGCTGAATCACTTCCTTCACATCGAGCCTGCCACCCGAAATCAGGTCAGAATAAGGAACTCTAGTACTTGTATCAGGCGCCTGGGGTTTCTCGGTGGCTGGAGGTGGCCAGACGTCTTCATCAAAAATCGCCATCCGTACGCGAATTTCATCCTTGGTGATGTTCCACACCATGTAGTCCTCGGCTAAACTCAGAGGACCGTCATAGGTAGTTCGAATACCATCCTGTATCGCTCCTGTGGTGTCAAAGTCTTTGAAGAAGTGATAGGCAACAGCCATTCGCGGTTTGATGCGAGACATCACTTTGCCAAACGCCTCAGGAGCAGTGTGGATCTGAGTGCCGACCAGTAGTGCGCTTTGTGGGGTGAACTTGAACTTGGTAATCATATCCGGCACAGAGATAAAACACTCGTGTATAGCCAGGTCGGCATCCTTCGCATACTCGTCATACCACTTGTTAGGATAGGTATCGCCGCCGAATACGAACTTCAAGTCGTTCCACTCAAGACTGAAACTAACCGGGCCGTCGAGTGAATGTATTGCCGGGTAGGAACGAATCGTCACACCATTCTCCTGATAGATGACCTGGTTCATACCCTTGTAATCAAACTCGTGGATCTCGAGATGATATCCGCGCGGATCAGTAAGTCCCTTGCGACCATCAAGATCCCATGTAAGTGCTTTGCGCAGGTGCTCCAGTGCGTATTTCGTGCCTCTCTCCGGTGTGGCACCACTCGGTCCCCAAACGCGCAACGGCTTTTGACGACCAGCCAGTGCGCCACCGACAAACAACGCATCCAGATCACCGAAGTGGTCGGTATGCAGGTGGCTCAGGAAAACTTTATCGAGGAAATTGTAGGGAATCTGCATGGCTGCGATGCGCTCACCCGATCCAGTACCGACATCGAATATAAACTTATCACCGTTGCCCAGTTCGAGTAGCCAGCACGATGCCGCCTGTTTTGGACGCGCCGTAGGCATACCTGTACCACAGGCTATCAGGCGCATCTCGTCCGGCGCCAGATCTTCACTGTTGGGCGCGTAGAAATCACGATCGCGCGCCTTCACCGGTGAGATTTTTGGCGGCTTCTCAGCGGCGATTGACTCACCTATGAGCCCGCCTCCTTTTCCTTCACGTCCGTCTAATTGTCCCCATTGATAGAGCATCACTGACGCAAAGGTAATAGTTGCTGCGATAAGCGCCTTCTTTGTTGCGATCATTCTTATACTCCTTCGGGAAATATTTTTTCTATACTGACTGATGACTGAACTATGTGTCAAGCACCTGTCAAACGTGGCTGCCGTCTGGACTGTTCTTTGACTTTGTTTTCTTTTAATCGTCTAATCATATTAATTATGACTAACTACACGGTATAGCCATGGTTCTGGATATTTTCGCCCTCATTGTCATGGGCATCCTGATTGCCGTTGTCATTGTTGCGGTCGTCAAACTCGGGCCGCTGCCTGGCAACATAGCAAAAAAACGCGGCCATCCTCAGGCTGATGCTATCAATGTACTGGGATGGATTGGAATTATTACTATGGGAGTGAGCTGGCTGATTGCACTGGTGTGGGCATTTACCCGAACCGCCGAACAGCAAAACGATTATCTCAGCGAACGGGTCGCCACCCTGGAATCTGAGCTGGCTGCATTAAAGACTGAAGGAGGTGACACATGATTGCCTTCATCTCACTGATCTATGCCTCGTTTTATTTTCTCGTCTTTGGCAAGGGCTGGATTAAGAAAACTGTTCGCAACATCTCTGTGTTCGTTGGTATAGGCGTCGTCCTTATCGGCACCATCGTTATTATGTGGTTGACTTTTTCGCCAACAACAGCTGATGGGCGTACGTTTCAGTACGTCGTGCAGATCGTTCCAAATGTTGCAGGGCCTGTCACAGAAGTCACTGCTGAAGCACTGGTTCCTCTGAAAAAAGGCGACATTCTATTCAAGATTGATCAGACACAGTACCAGGCAGCTGTTGACCAGCTTGAAGCATCGATCAAACGGACAGATGCACAAAAGCAACTTGCTGACATTCAGGTTGAGCGTTCTGAAGGCCTGGTCAAACGATCGGCAGGATCGCAGCAGGAACTCGACACCTGGGTTGCGAAACGTGATGAGGCCGTCGCAGGCATCACCAGTCTGGAAGCGCAACTTAGCAATGCTCGCTGGCAACTGAATGAAACGATAGTGTATGCACCTAGTGATGGTTATGTCGTCAACCGGCAGATTAGACCGGGTACACGTGTGACTACGCTTCCGGGAATGGCACCGATGACTTTTGTCTCGACTGAAGGCACACAGATAGTTGCCAGTTTGTCCCAGAGCTCAGTGCGCTATGTGCAGCCTGACGATGCCGTTGAAGTCGTTTTCGCTTCCAGCCCGGGAAATGTTTACAGCGGTAAAATTGTCGCCATAGCCGAAGCGACCGGTGAGGCGCAGCTCGCACCGAGTGGGTTAATCCCCACTTTTACCGGGCAACCTATACAGGGCCGCCGGGCACTTCGAATTGAACTCGATAACGAATCTATTATCAGAGAAATGGGCCAGGGAGCACAGACATTTGTTGCCGTTTATACGCAAAAAGGTAAACCTTTCCATGTTATTTCCAAGGTCGTGGTGCGCATGCAGGCCTGGCTCGGCTTCCTTACCAACCCGGCAGGATAAAGACTGTGACGATACTTAAAGAGACCCACTTTCTGTATGCCTGCATCGGCCTGACACTACTTGTATCAGGCTGTGCCGCAGTCGGCCCCGACTTTAAACAACCTGAAGCGGATGTGTCAGACAGCTGGCTGGAAGCACATGACCCACGGGTCGATACCTCCAGCGCAGCATACAAGGGCTGGTGGACAGTCTTCAATGACCCGGTTCTGGTCTCATTAATCGAGCGTGCCTACAAAGATAACTTGAATCTGCAGGTTGCAGGATTACGAATACTGGAAGCCAGGGCCCAGTTGGGCATAGCAACCGGTTATCAGTATCCGCAATCCCAGTCAGTACAAGGAAGTTATTCCCGCTCAAAGAGCAGCGTTAACGCCCCGCCTTTTTCCAATCTGCCGGATGATGTGGACAACCGGATCAAACCAACCGTCAACTTCTGGGCAACAGATTTTAATATTTCATGGGAGGCAGATGTCTGGGGTAAATTCCGTCGTGGTATCGAGGCAGCAGACGCGAACCTGGCCGCCAACATGCTTAACTACGATGCAGTACTGGTTACTCTAAGCGGTGATATCGCCCTGCTCTACAACACCATACGTACGCTGGAACAACGCATCGCCTACACGCGGGAAAATGTGAAGCTACAGAAAAATGCCCTGCAGCTTGCAAGGGACCGCTTCGAGTTTGGCGCCACATCCGAACTTGATGTGCAGCAGTCATTGAGCCTGGTGAAGAACTCCGAAGCGATGATTCCGGTATTCGAGATGAAAACACGCCAGTCGAAAAATGCACTGAGTGTGCTGCTCGGCATGCCGCCAAATGATCTTGAAGATATCTTAAAAGGCCCAGCCAGTATTCCTCAGGCACCCACGCTGGCGGCAGTCGGCATCCCGGCTGATCTGATCCGCCGACGCCCTGATGTGCGGGCTGCCGAGATGGTGGCTGCTGCGCAGTCCGCCACCATCGGTTTTGCCAAGGCAGACCTTTATCCCCAGTTTGTGCTGGTCGGTTCTATTGGTCTTGCAGGTACCACGTTTTCAGACCAGTTCCAGTCTGGCAGTGGCACCGGTTTCATTACCCCTTTAATCAACTGGAATATTTTTAACTATGGACGCATCAAGAATAACGTACGGGCCAAGGATGCGGCCTTCCAGCAAAGCGTTGTGAACTATCAGAATGTCATCCTTAATGCAGCGCGTGAAGTAGAAGATGGACTGGTCGGCTTCCTGCGTGCACAGGAACAGGTTGGTTACCTGAAATCAGCCGTTACCGCATCGCAACGATCGGTTGAGCTCTCACTCGAGCAGTACAAGGCCGGCACCGTTGACTACCAGCGGGTTCTGAACAGTCAGGCTTCATTACTGAGTCAGCAGGATACACTAGCCCAGGGCCAGGGCCACATCGTTAGTTCACTGGTGTCCACTTACCGCGCACTGGGGGGTGGCTGGCAATTACGAGAGGGTGAACCTTATGTCGATAGCGAGACGACACAGACCATGAGTGAACGCACGAACTGGGGCAAGTTGCTGGATGATCAAAGCAAACAGGTACTGCCTGCCCCCAGCGACAAAGAATGAATCATTTTCTACGCCACGCCTAATATAGCCCGCTTGGCAACAAGATGAAGGCTGGCAGTGCAACACGTACTGCCGCTCAACCCGGTCGCTAAACTGCATTGACCAGGATATCGTACTTCACGCGCAGCAGTTTTTTTCGTTTGCCTGGTGCATCAGGAATCAGCGTCGATTCTCCCATCATGTAGACCACCATCATACGCCCGCGGGCTTCGGCCTGAACTGCATCAAAACCGGCTTCCATAAACATCCACTTGGCGAACTTAAAGCGCTTCTCAACCGTTCTCTGGAATACCGTTTGCACAGTCACATCAGATTGCGCCCAATGCCATATGGCCAGATCATAACGGGCAAAACCAGCGCTCATCACCTGTTCCAGAAGACCCCATATGCGCTCTTCTGGTGATCCGTCAAAGTGTTTCGCCACCTCAATCGCTGCATCTGTCATCTCCTGCTCCCAATAATCGAGCAGTGCTACATGCAGTTCTCGGCGGTTCTTGAAGTGCCAGTAAAAGCTGCCACTGGTGACACCTAAGCGCTCGGCAAGAGGAACAATCTTCACGCCTTCCACACCATCTGTAATCAAGAGCTCAAGAGCGCCACGCATCCAGCTTTCCCGGCTCAGTCGTTTAGTTTTTTCATCAACCATAGAGCTATCTATTGACATTAACCCATTATTCAGATTAACGTAGACTAATCTATGGAGCAGTTCCATGAAATAAGATAAGTCAACTGATTGCAGATGAATTGATCAAACTTTATAACTTGGAGAGGTTGCAGGCATGTTAACCAGAATGAAGAGCACCCGAGCACTCGTGTTCGCGATAATCGGAACAGTTGGAGGTCTTGCATTGTCCAGCTCGGGTTATGCCTCAGGCACAAAAGATATTGTTCCGAAAGGACGTACAGCCGTGGCGATTGTCGATGGCAAGTATCCAGCCAGCTATTTCCCCAATACGGAACTGCTAGCTGCCGATGAGATGCGCATCACCGCCCTCGGTACCGGCATGCCGAACCAGACCAAGGCCGCTGTATCCATCTCGTACCTTGTTGAGCTGGGCAATGGCGATAAGTTCCTGTTCGATATAGGGGCCGGCTCGCTGGGTAATCTGTTCTCCCTGCGACCCGACTTCTCCAAGCTCGACAAGGTCTTCGCCAGCCACCTGCATGTGGATCACGTCGGTGACTTTATGCCAATGCACATCGGCAGCTGGCTGTCAGGACGTTTTACACCCATTCACATATACGGCCCCACAGGCTCCACACCAGAACTGGGGATTAAGGCGTTTGTTGAGGGCATGCAGAAAGGCTACGCCTGGGATCTCGCCACCCGTAGTGGTGCGTTGCCTGACCTGGGGGCGCAGATCAAGGTACACGAGTTCGACTATAAACAGGAAAACGTGGTTGTCTACCAGGAGAATGGTGTAACAATTCGATCATGGCCAGCCATTCACAGCCTCGATGGTTCGGTAAGCTACGGTCTCGAATGGAACGGACTAAAGTACGTCTTCGGCGGGGATACCTATCCCAACAAGTGGTACATCGAGTACGCAAAAAATGCAGATGTAGCCTCGCACGAAGCCTTCCTGCCACCCAGGGCCCTGGCCGAATATTTCGGCTGGGATCTGACCCAGGCAACCTATGTGTCGACCAGAGTGCACACTGAACCGCAGGCCTTTGGCAAGGTCATGTCCGCAGTCAAACCGCGTCTGGCCGTGGGTTACCACTCGGTTCAATCACCAGAGAACAACGCTGCGATCATGGATGGTGTGCGCAAAACTTATGATGGACCACTGGCCCTGGCACGTGACTTGATGGTCATCAACGTAACTAAAAAAGCAATCGTAGTGCGTATGGCCACAGTAGACGAATATGCTCTACCGCCCGACGTCGGTGAAGGCTATATTAAGGCACCTCGTACAGATCAGAAAAATCCGGGCAAGTTCATTACAGATGGCAAGTGGAAAGGCTATACACCTCCGCCTATGCCAAAGAAATAGTATTTAAAGAGGTCGAGAAGATTTATTTTAAATCATCTCGACCTCTTTACCTTCCTTTAACTTCCTTTAACTTCAGGTACATTAAGTAAGTAGAATCGGTTAGGTATCAACGCGCGAATAGCCCATTATTGCCCTGCAACAACGCATGCAAACTTAAGAGGCCGAAGCACGCATAATTTTCGTAGATCCTACTGCGTATGCAGGTTATAGGGCAGAACGGACAACTCTGGATTCATCAACCTCCTTCCCATAATTATTTTTCCGGCAAGGGCGGAGGGGTGAAGCCTTTCCATACACCATCCATAAGAAATTTGTATATCTTGACTTCACCACTGCGCGATGCGTTTTTGTAGCTTTCCGTTGTGGAAGGAGGCGTTACTCGGTGAGGGAATTTATGTGGCCATCCGCATGGTGATGTTGTCCTTTGTGACATTCCAAACCATCAGGTCGGTGGCTATGGTCAATGGCCGATCATAAGTCTTGCGAATTCCTTCCAGCATTCCATGATGGATATCGGGCAATAGTACCGTGTGATATGCCACCGCCATGCGTGGCTTGATCGCTGTCATGACTTTGCCATAGCCACTCAGTGGTGTATGAATGTACGATGTAACGAAAGTGGACGGGTGCATCTCCAAAATCGGGCTCAGAACACACAACAACTCTGTTCTGACCTCAATTACTTGCCGCTCGATAAGAACATTGTCTCGTGCTGTTGAGAGGAAATACGAAATTGGCCCGATGTCTTTTATAAAGCTGCGCCGTCTAGACGCGGCTTATCTTGATCTGCGCCATGTAGAAGTAGATACTACCACGGTGACACAGGTTGCTTTCAGTTATGGTTTCATGCATTTTCGGAAATTTGCTGTTGAGTACAGATAATTATTTGGGGAATCATCTTCAACCAGTCTCTTAAAATCATAATCAAACATGCATGACTCGATTTAATAACAGTTATGCCTCTATGGAAAAGGTATGAAAACAACTGAAAGAATCTGGTATGAATACCACATTAAGTTATCTACCTTCATAAGAAGTAAAGTTGCTGAAGATGTGGTGGATGATATTCTCCAGGACGTATTCGTAAAAATACATACCCGACTAGATTCACTGAAAGAAAATGTAAAGCTTGAGAGCTGGTTGTATCAGATAACTCGAAATACAGTGATTGATTATTATCGCTCAAGAAAACCAACTGAACAGCTACCAGACTGGATTGAGCAACCAGAGCCAAATGAAGAAGAAATAATCAGGAAAGAATTATCATCATGTCTTGAGTCAATGGTTAACGAATTGCCAGATAAATATCGGGAAGCTGTCCAGCTTTCTGAGATGGAAAACAAAACCCAAAAGGAAGTAGCTGAAATGAAAGATATTTCATTATCTGGTGCAAAATCAAGAATTCAAAGGGGTAGAATTTTGTTAAAAACCATGCTGTATGACTGTTGCCAAATTGAGATCAACAAAAACAATCAATTGGTTTCATATGATAAGAAGAACAAAGATTGCAATTGCCGGTAACCTAAAAATGTTTGCGTCCTTTTTCATGTATCTCCGTCTATAAGGTTGTATTTATCATTTAACCTTAATTCAGGAGTCAACAATGACACAATTAGAAAGCGATAATATTCGCAAAACCGTTCGTGAACAGTATGGCAAGGTAGCAGAATCAGGTGGTTCTGGATGCTCTGGAGCGGAATCATCATGCTGCTCTGAAACAGCTACAGATGAGAAAGCCACTTCAATGGAGCTTGGCTACACAAAAGATGATGTGAATGAAGTGCCTGAAGGGGCAAATATGGGATTGGGTTGTGGTAACCCTAAGGCAATAGCGTCACTGAAATCAGGTGAAACTGTCTTAGACTTAGGCAGTGGAGGCGGCTTTGATTGCTTTCTTGCTGTTAAGGAAGTTGGCGAAGCAGGGCACGTTATCGGTGTTGACATGACATCAGAAATGGTAAGCAAAGCTCGTTCAAATGCTGACATTACTGGACATGAAAATGTTGAATTTCGCCTTGGTGAAATTGAACACTTGCCTGTTGCTGATGAAGTAGTGGACGTGATTATTTCCAATTGTGTTATCAATTTGTCACCGGAAAAATTAAAAGTATTTCAAGAATCATTCAGGGTTCTGAAGCCAGGTGGGCGATTGGCGATATCAGATGTTGTAGCTACCGCTGATATACCTGAGGAAGCAAAAAGTAATATGAAATTGTTCACTGGATGTCTATCTGGTGCCTCAAGAATTCATTATATCGAAGAGATACTCTCTGCCGCTGGTTTTATTGAAATCGAGATCAGGCCAAAAGATGAAAGCAAAGAGTTTATTCGAAACTGGGTGCCTGATAGTAAAATCGAGGATTATGTGGTTTCTGCAACAATAGAGGCACTCAAACCAAAAGCATAAAAGAATTAGAGTCAGAAAAAAATCAGGGTCAGAATACAGATTACTCTACTATAAGCAACAACTGTGTTCTGACCCCAATTGCCTTGATTTCATTGCTGTATCATGGCGCAATTGACCTTAAACGGATGTCCGCTTCGGCTCCAGGCCGTGTGAAAATGCTGAAAATAACTGGCCCCTAAAACTCATAGAAAAAACCGAAAGAGCTCGGTCTAATGTGCAAACTGAATATTCGGCAATAGGGTGAAACAATAGGAGACGACCCTTTTAAGCCCTTCGCTCACCCCAATGACGAAGTATGAAGTTATGATGTATATTTGCAGCCTACAATTAAGGACTATCAATAATGATTAACTGAGGAGCGCTAAGTATGCCTGATAGAAATCGTCGAAAGTTATTAAAACCTGTTGCTATTGCAAGCACAGCCATTGCCTCTGTATCAATGTTGTTGGTTAATTTCAATGTATCATTTTCAACGGCTGTGGCCAGCGGCCCGCAGGATATTTCAGCAGGTATTTCACCAGTGAAGGCGATGCAGAACCGAGATGCGTACTTTCCTGGCACCGAGGACCTGCAACCGAATGAGATGCGAGTAATCTCACTCGGAACTGCAATGCCTTTTCAAAGACCTGCGCAGGCTGCTCCCAGCTTTTTAGTAGAGCTTGGCAACGGTGACAAGTTTCTCTTTGATGTAGGTACCGGGTCAGCCGAGCGTTTGTCTGCACTTCAGATACCTTACGATTATTTGAACAAAGTATTCCTGGGACATCTTCATGCTGACCACATGGGTGACCTTCCAGCACTTTGGGTAGGTGGCACAATCAATAATAGGACGCTACCTTTGGAGGTTTGGGGACCAACTGGCTCTGAGCCACAGTATGGGACCAAACATGCTATTAATGGACTTAAACAATTTTACAACTGGGATATTGCCACGAGAAGAGGCGCATTTGATGCAAAGGGGCAAGAACTGATTGTTCATGAATTTGATTACCGGGGGGAAAACAAGATTATCTACGAAGAAAATGGTGTGACGATTCGTTCTTTTCCGGCTGTCCATGCATTTGATGGACCTGTAAGCTTCCGCCTTGACTGGAATGGTCTGTCATTCGTATTCAGCAGTGATACCTTTCCAAACAAATGGTTCAATAAGTATGCAAAGAATGCTGACATCGTAATCCATGAATGTTTTGTCACGGTGGACGACCTGGTTAATCGAATGAATTTCCCTGTTGAGCGGGCGCTGTTGGTTGGCGCTCAGGTTCATACGCCACCAGAAGCATTTGGAAAAGTGATGAGTATCGTGCAACCCAGGATGGCCGTTGCATATCATTTCATAAACGATTTCGATACTGCGCCCAACATCCAGGCAGGCATCAGACAGACATACGATGGCCCGCTTACGCTCGCAAAAGATATGCTTGTCTGGAATGTGACAAAGGAAGATATTAAAGTGAGGGAGGTCGTTTACAATGAGAATGTCTGGACTGCCCCGATCGTCAACAAAGGTGTGGTTGATACGAGTCTTCGCGAGAGTGAATCTGACTTTATCAAGAGTGGGGTGGCAGATTTTTCAGATGTAATTGACGATGTCTACAAACGGACAAACGAGAGATACGGTACAAGCATCAAGCCCGAAGTTACACAGTAGGCAGCGGTAGTAATCAAAACAACGGCTCCTTCGGGAGCCGTTTTTTGATGGTGCTGAAGTCCACTATTGGTACAGCGTGTGTGAAACGTAAACCCAGATACAATCCTGTAATCAACTAATCGTGTTTAAAGGGGGCTGGCCCAGGCAAGTACATTACAGATGGCAAGTAGAAAGGCTATACACCTCCACCTGTGCCAAAGAAGTAGCAACGAGGGCACACCCACAGCTTATTATTCATGTATGCGATGCGTGAGACTTCAACGCGGACATAGGACTAAAGCAGTACAGTATCTATCAGCAATACCAGCCATCACGCGGCTACGCCACAAGCCGTTCTTAACTTTTTCTAGATTACTTGCCCGGTTTATATCAAGGTTTCCATTTTTCGCCAATAAAGGCCACCCGCGACGGTTGCCAGTGGAAAAATCACCAGAAAAAGAACACCGTTTACCGTGATTTCGTAATTATTGGTCAGTGAAGGAGTAAGTGTCAGCGCGCCGACCATTGAACCAACCACCAAACAATTAATAACAATAGCTTTTGGTGCCAGATTCGCGGTTAATATACCGCCAAGAAAGGCAACTATGGCCGTTACAGTAAATACCAGAACTGTCGTTATTTCAGCAAGAATTGAAAGTGAGGGATATATTTTTACCAGGCTAAAATAGCCTACGCCAACGAATAAAAAAATCAGTTGCGCCAGCAATCCTAAAAGAATAATGGCAAAAAATCCGCCAAGGATGGCTTTAATACTGTTCATCATTGCAATCCAGATAAGTTTTTAATCTTCAGCGGCCAGTTACCACATTGAGCATAGAGGATGCTCACAGGGGGTATGCACGTACCGTCAAACATAATTAAAAACCCTTTATCCCGTTCACTGCTGAAAAACATCTATTTTCAGTATATCTAAAAAATCTGACCTTTACACCGGGTGATTGACTGCTTCCGGTCTGACATGAGATGGGCATCATGGCCTATGTTCTAAAGACTTTGGCCTCGGCTGCCCGGGTGGCAGGACTTTTTGGGAAGGAATGATTTACACTATGACCCCGGCAACTGTGTAAGTAGCACTCCCCTTATTGATTTTAATGCCTTGAATCCTCGATCAAAGACCGTAAATAGTAGAAACCTGAATAGCTTATGGAAGCTCTTATCAAGTCAGCTTGTTTTATACATGTTAAAACCATTATTATCGTCCTCGAGGATTGCCGTTGTGAATGACTATTTCGGCCCATTTCGAGAACATACAAAGAATTACTCCTACACATAAATCTAAGCAGTTTAATCAGACTTTCCATAAAGAACAGAACAAAAGCAGGCTATTAAGGTCATATATAGATATTTCTGAAACAGGAGCGAGTATAGATGGATCCACAATTAGCATCGCAGGAAAATAATGCGGCGGCCTCGACGCCTGCAACAACAGCGTTCACTTCGTTTAACCACTTGCGGCATCAGCTGCAGGAAAAAATTATTGGACAGGAATCGCTGGTAAATAGCCTGCTGATAGCCTTGCTGGCAGATGGTCATCTGTTGGTGGAAGGTGCGCCGGGTCTGGCCAAGACGACGGCTATTAAGGAGCTGGCAGCACGTATAGAAGGTGATTTTCACCGACTGCAGTTTACCCCGGACCTGTTGCCCGGTGACCTGACCGGTACTGAGGTCTACCGCCCGCAGACTGGAGAGTTTAAGTTTCAACGTGGGCCGATTTTCCACAATTTGCTGCTGGCCGATGAAATTAATCGCGCACCCGCCAAGGTGCAGTCGGCGTTGCTTGAAGCCATGGGCGAACATCAGGTTACCGTTGGTCAGACGACCTACATGCTGGAGCGGCCGTTTCTGGTGATGGCGACACAGAATCCAATTGAACAGGAAGGAACTTACCCTTTGCCTGAAGCTCAGCTTGACCGATTCCTGATGCATATCAGTATTAACTATCCTGCAGTGGATTCAGAAAAAAAGATTCTTGCGCTGGCGAAGGAACAGGCAAGACTTGAGACGGGCAGGCAGCCCGCGGTGGATGTGGTGCTGACTAAAGATCAGATCCGTCAGGCGCAAAATGAAGTACTCGATTTGCATATGGCGGAAGCCGTTGAGGATTATCTGGTGCAACTGGTGATCGCCAGCCGATCGCCAAAACCCTATGGTGATGATCTTGTACGCTGGGTAAATTTTGGCGCCAGTCCTCGCGGCACCATAGCGCTCGACCGTTGTGCGCGGGCACATGCATGGCTGCAGCAGGGTGATTATGTTTCTCCTGAAGATGTACAGGCAGTCGTTCATGATGTATTGCGACATCGCGTGCTGCTTTCTTTTGAGGCTGAGGCAGAAGGCGTTTCTTCAGATGATTTTATTGCGGAACTGGTAATGCGAGTGCCGGTTTCCTGATGTTGCAGGGGATTTGGAAAAAGATGGGGTTTGGCGATAAGCCGCTTACGGATACAACGCGCAAGGATTCGTCAATGCTATTCGGTGTGGCAGTGAGTATTGGTGAACTGATTGCACTGAAAGCCGCCACACGTGGTATCAGCCTGACCTCAGCACGGGTAAAAAATAGTTCCATAACCGGTGCGCATGCTTCACGTTTTCGTGGTCGCGGTATGGATTACCAGGAGTCCCGCGCCTACCAGCCCGGTGATGATGTTCGCAGCATGGACTGGCGGGTAACAGCCCGCGCCGGTCAT
Organism: Arenicellales bacterium; assembly: GCA_048550195.1. Lineage (GTDB taxonomy): Bacteria > Pseudomonadota > Gammaproteobacteria > BMS3Bbin11 > BMS3Bbin11 > BMS3Bbin11. The sequence goes on along the minus strand of JBLYYR010000034.1, from coordinate 13,248 downwards.
CCCTACGTGAAGATGTATGAGGAGGAACGTGAACGTCCGGTGATGCTGCTGATTGATCTTAATCCCGGTATGTTCTTTGCTACCAGAGGTGCGTTCAAGTCGGTACAGGCGGTACGCCTGGCAGCATTGATCGCCTGGGCCGGCGTAGCAAACGGTGATCGTATTGGGGCGTTGGTATTTAATGGCAGGCATCAGGAGCTACCGCCGTCCGGTGGGGCAAAAGGGGCCTTACGATTATTTCGTCTGCTGATGGCGGCGACGGATCCTGTGAAAGGCCTGCAGTCGGCACTGGAACATATCGACAATGCCGACATTACCGATAAAGCTGGTCTTGATAGCGCGCTGAAGCGCTGTCGCCGGGTAGCAAAGCCCGGCAGTCTGATCTTTATCCTTAGTGACTTTTATAATGTGACCGAAGAAACCTCGGCCCAGTTATTGAGGCTGCGCCAGCATAACGATGTGGTTGCTATACAGCTTTTTGACCCGATAGAAGTCGCTCCGCCACCAGCAGGCGTTTACGGGGTCAGTGATGGCCAACAGTCTGCCGTTATTGATACGCGTAGCACTAAACAAAGAAAGCGCTATGAAAAATGGTGTACTGAGCATGATTCGATAGTTACCGAGGTAATGCGTAAACGGGCTATCCCTTTACTGCGTTTATCGACTGCTGAAGATGCAGCGATGGCATTGCGCCGGTTTATGGCGAACCCAGGCAGTAGCACGGTAGTGACTGGCAGAGCAGCATGAATCCAGCTGAACAAACTCTTCAACTAAGGGACGTTCATCTACCCGCTAGCCCGGAGTTCTGGCCGCCGGCACCCGGCTGGTGGGTAGTGGCACTGCTTGCTGCTGTGGCCCTGATCTGGATAAGTGTTCTTCTTCTCAATTTCTGGCGGCGTAAAAGATCACAACAGGAAATACTCTCGCTACTGGATGATTTATCGAATACTGAAACAAATGACCGGATCCCGGAGTTCCTGGCATCGGTGTCGACGCTGCTGCGCAGAGTGGCTTTGCTGAAATTTCCGCGCAATGAAGTGGCAGCGTTGACGGGAAAAGACTGGCTATCTTTTCTTGACGCGCATGGTGGAGAGGGGCAGTTTGTCAATGGAGTCGGCAGGGCGCTGGAAGCAGGGCCCTATTCGCGTAATAGCAATGTGGATCAGCAAGGCCTGTTATTACTGGCAAAGGAATGGATAAGACGCAATACAGGAAAAATATAGGTAAACAGTGACCGCTATGGATTTTTATTTTCTTCTACCGTGGATTTTTCTGATATTGCCTTTGCCGGTATTGGGCATGCTGTTGCTGCCGAGGGCAGATGCGGCACAGATATCTACCATCCGTGTACCATTTTATGCTGCCATGCGCTCACAGCTGCTGCATGAAACTGGCGGGACGCCCCGTTTCCGCCTTTTTGTTGCCGTTATCATCTGGATACTGCTGGTGGTTTCTGCCGCCCGCCCACAGTCTGTTGGTGAAGCAATTCAACTGCCGGTAGAGGGCAGGAACCTGATGCTTGCTGTTGACCTTTCCGGCAGCATGGAGGCCGATGATATGGTGATTGGAAACCGGCAGGTATCACGCCTGGCAGCGGTCAAAGCGGTTGCCGGGGAATTTATCGACAGGCGTGTGGGTGATCGCCTCGGCCTGATTTTGTTTGGCGACAGGGCTTACCTGCAGGCCCCGTTGACGCTGGACAGAAAGACAGTAAAAACACTATTGCAGGAGTCTGCTATAGGTCTTGCAGGGAAGAAGACAGCGATTGGTGATGCCATCGGCCTGGCTGTCAAACGACTGCGCAATGAGCCGGAACAAAACCGTGTCCTGATACTGTTAACGGACGGCAGTAATACGGCAGGAAGCATCGAACCATTGAAGGCCGCCGATCTTGCTGCACAGGAAAAGATAAGGGTTTATACCATAGGCGTAGGCGCCGACAGTCGCCTGGTGCAGGGGGGGCTGTTCGGCAGCCAGCGAAGAGTCAATTCTGACATCGATGAAAAGACCTTACAGGCCATATCCGATAAGACAGGTGGGCGATATTACCGAGCCAGGGATGTTGAATCGCTGCTGCAAATTTACAGTCTGCTGGATGAAATGGAGCCGGTAGCGGATGATGTGGAAGTCTACCGGCCGGTCAACGAACTCTATTTTTGGCCGTTATCAATAGCACTGTTTTTATCTTTATTGCTAGCGCTGGTGAAGCTGCCAGTTTTCAATTTTCTGAGACGCAGCCGGGTAAAACATGCCTGAGAATTTTCACTTTCTACAGCCGCAGTGGTTTTACCTGCTGTTGCCCTTAGCTGCAGTAATCTGGCTGCTATTGAGACAGGGTGCCGGTACTAACGACGCATGGCAGAAAATCATTGATAAGAATCTGTTGGCCTGGCTGCGGGTATCGAGAGCTGGCAGCAGTAATCGTCTGCCATTGTGGCTGTTGTCTGCAGGCTGGTGTGTGGCAGTCATTGCACTGGCCAATCCGGTATGGGAGAAACTGCCGCAACCCGTATTTCAGACAGATCAGGCGCGCGTCATTGTACTGGATTTATCTCGCTCCATGAACAGTAGCGACTTCAAGCCATCTCGTCTCGAGCGTGCGCGATTTAAAGTTTCCGATATTCTCGAACAGCAGCAGGAAGGTGTAATCGGCCTGGTGGTGTTTGCCGGAGATGCCTTTGTAGTTTCACCACTGACGCGCGATGCGGACACCATCAGCGCCATGTTGCCGGCACTGAAGCCCGGCATCATGCCGGTACAGGGGAGTCGGGCGGATCTGGCTTTGCTGAAGGCAGCAGAACTGCTGCAGCAGGCGGGGCGAATGCGGGGAGAGATCCTGTTGCTGGCTGATTCTTATACCGATGACCGTACCATTGAGGCAGCAGAGAAACTTCGCCAACAGGGGTTTATTACATCGGTACTGGGAATTGGGACAGAGCTGGGAGCGCCATTACCGACCGGACAGGGTGGTTTTTTTACCAACAATGACGGGGATGTGATAACTACCCGACTTGATGTACCGGCAATGAAAGAGCTTGCCAAAGCAGGTGGCGGTCACTATGTCAGCCTTTCTGCCAACGACACGGATATCACCAGACTAATGCAAACGCGCGTCAAAGGTTCACGCAGTCGTGCAGAAAATGACACTTTTGAGACTGCCCGCTGGAAAGAAACCGGACCCTGGCTGGTTATCCTGCTGCTGCCGCTGGCGGCACTGGCTTTCCGGCGTGGTTGGCTACTAAGCGTTTGCTTAATCGTTATGACTGCGATACCAAATGAACCGGCAATGGCTTTCAGTATGACGGACCTGTGGCAGCGTCAGGATCAGCAGGCGCATAAAGCCCTGCTCGAAGGTGAGGTCGAACGGGCATCCGAGCTGGCGAAGGATCCTCTGCGTAAAGGTGTGGCAGAGTTTCGCAAGGGTGATTTCGAAGCTGCTGTTGAAGATTTTTCTTTTTCTGACAGCGCAGAAGCGGCCTATAACAAGGGCAACGCCCTGGCAAAACTTGGAAAATTGCAGCAAGCAATTGATGCCTATGATCAGGCATTGAAAGAGCAGCCCGGCATGCAAGATGCTGAGTATAACCGGGAAGCTGTAGAAAAATTGTTGCAGCAGCAGTCTCAACAAGATCAACAGGATAAGCAGGACGACAAAAATCAACAGGGTGATCAGGACAAGGATAATCAGGACAAGGATAATCAGCAGGGCGATCAGGATCAGGAAGACAAGGATAAACAGCAAGGAGAAAAAGGCCAGCAGGGAAAGGAATCTGAATCTTCAGAGGGTGGGCAGGAGCAGCAGGCAGAGGACAAGGCAAACGCCTTTTCTGATGCAGCAGAGCAAGCCAGAAAGGACGCAGAAAGTGAGGAAGCTGAGCAGCAGGAAGAGCAGGCAGCTAAACCGCAGGAAGGAAATGACAGTGAAAAAGGGACAGAAGAAGATCAGCAGTCAGAAGCTCAATCAGCGGAGGTACAGCCTGGAGAGAATGATGACCAGCAAGAAAATGGAAGAGCCACTGCTGAAGCTGAAGACTTAAGCTCCGAAGAACAAATCGCCGCCGAACAGTGGTTGCGGCGTATACCGGATGATCCGGCAGGTTTGCTGCGCCGAAAATTACGCTATCAGTACATACAGCGTGGCGGTGGTTCCGGTAAAGCTGCTGACCCTCAACCATGGTAAGGATGGCGTAACAATGAGCAGCTTTTACCTACTGAAAAAAACTGAATGTTCAGGAGCAGTGTGGCTACAACTGTTGACCCTGATTACGCTGTTGTTTATGGCTCATGCCGGTATGGCAGCTGTGCAGGCGAGCATCGACAGGTCTGTGGTCTATGAGGGTGAAAGCTTTACCCTGGCTATTAGCAGTGATGCCAAACAAAGTGACATGCCGGATCTGTCGCTGCTGGAGAAAGATTTTCAGGTCCTGGGCACCGGTAATAGTCAACAGGTGCAGGTTGTTAACGGCGTGATGACGGCGAAAACATCGTGGACGATAAGCTTACAGGCGAGAACCAGTGGCCAGTTTCATATCCCGTCACTGCGGGTAGGCAATGAACTGACCAATCCAATACAGGTGACAGTTACAGCACCGCCAGAGGCGTCCACCGCAATGGATGGGCAGCACATCTTTATAGAGACTGAAATTGCCGCATCTGAAAAGCCGTTCTATCTGCAGCAGCAAATACTTTTCACTGTACGACTGGTTTTTGATAAGCCATTACTGGAAGGCAGCTTGAGCGAACCTGAACCCGAAAATGCGCTGGTTGAGCAACTGGGAAAAAATAGCCGTTATACCAGCCAGCGAAACGGAAAGTCATTTTCAGTTATTGAACGTCGCTATGCGATCTTTCCTGAAAAAAGTGGCGAGTTAGTTATTCCGCCATTGCGCTTTACTGGAAGTCTGGCAAGCGATGCCGGGAGGCGATCGTCTTCTCGTATAGATCCGAGTATGCGGCAATTTTTCGGAGGAGATCCCTTTGCCGGCGTTTTTGATCGCGGGAGACCTGTTACGCTACAGGGTAAGGCTGTTACCGTGGATATCATACCACGCCCGGCATCCTATTCTGCCAGTCACTGGCTTCCTGCAGCAGGGCTGGAGCTGGAAGATAGCTGGGCTGAGCAGCCGCCTGAATTCAAAGTCGGTGAACCGGTAAACCGTATCATCTCAATCAAGGCAAAGGGGTTGTTAGCGACGCTGCTGCCAAAACTTGAAATTGCTGATGTAGATGGAGTTAGTATCTACCCTGAACAACCCGTGACTGAATCAAGCACCGATGGCACCTGGGTCTTTGGTGAAAGCAACCAGAGCGTGAGCTATATGCCTACCAGAGCGGACGCACTTATTATCCCGGAGCTGCAACTGAGCTGGTGGGATACGCAAGCAGGTGTAGAGCGCACGGCAGTGCTGCCAAAATGGAGCGTGGATGTGCTGCCCGGAAAAGACATGCCTGTTGAACCGGATGTACAGACTGAAGACACGGCGGTGGCAGCGCAGCAGTCGGATTCCTCTGCAGCTGAAGATGAGGAGGGCCGTGACAGCACACAGGAGAAGGACGGGTACAACAAAACACTGCGTGAATATTGGTGGTTGCTGTTGATCCTAGCCGTCGTGGTTCTTGCACTAACCCGGCAATGGAGCAAAAAATCTGATGCGGCTCATGCCATAGATGGAGATAATGAAAAAACCGCAGCACATAGGCAAAGTCTGCGTGAGTTACAGAAACACTTAGATGAAGCCTGTAGTAGGAATGACGCAAACTCTGCTGCAGAAGCCCTGCTGAAAATGGCAGCCCTGGCGAAACCGGAAAGCCCACCGAAAACCTTGCCTGCACTGGCAGCCTTGCTGGAACAGGGCAGTGAGGAATTGATCCATCTCGACAGGTCTCTTTATGCCACGAATGAGATGGGCTGGGATGGCCGGCAGTTTTATGAAAAGTTCAGGAATGGCCTGGCTTTCAGGGCAGATGAAAAGCCCGTCCGTGATGCTTTAAAGCCTCTTTACCCTGACTGATGGTCGAAAATTTCTCAGACTACTGCAGCGCTCGGCAATACAAAAAGGGTACGTAGAAAATCGGCGCTAAAGCCTTTATCTGGTGCACACGAGTAGCTGCTTTCGACTGCCTGTTAGTTTAAATTTACGATAAATTTATTTCTACCCAAATCACTTTGCCATCAGAAAACGTTTCCAGAATAATCGGTGACAGATAGCACTTTTCACAAATCTTTTTGGAAAAAATTCTCTCTGTAACGGGTTATAAATGATAATTACTAAACAAAAATTAGTTTCCTTATTACGGAAGTTACACCTGCTACAGACAACTGACAATCTTAGGTATCTGGTTGCTTTAAAAAATACATGGCGTATTAATAAAGAGTTCGCCGCGAAGCTTCCCGGCTTTAAATTTCCTCCATCATTTCTTGCATATGATGCATATAGCCATACTAACTGGCCCGTTTATTACTATACAGGCATTGCACATGCGAAATATATTTCTCAATTGATTAAAGACAATCTGGCTGGGCAATTATTAGAAATCTGTGAATGGGGCTGTGGTCCAGCGAGAATCTTACGGCACATGCCGGACTTTTCCGGAGATAGGACTTTTCATCTTCATGGCTTCGATTACAATCCCAGCTCAATTAAATGGTGCAAAGACAATATTAAAGACATCACTTTTGACTGTAATTCAATAAACCCTCCTTTGCCCTGTGACGCGAATTCATTTGATTGTGTATACAATTTATCCGTCTTTACGCACTTGTCAAAAGATATGCATTTCAAATGGATTAATGAATTGCAACGCACTGTCAAACCAGGCGGGTTAATTATTATCACCACACATGGGGATAATTTTAAAAACAATCTTGTAGCTAACGAACTGCGTAAATATGAAGAGGGAAACCTTGTTATAAGGGGAGAAACCGAAGAAGGTAAGCGTTGCTTCGTTGCATACCATCCAGAAAACTTTATTTTGCTTGAGCTACTTAACGATGAGCTTGAAGTTATCTTACATTACCCAGGCCCTGTCATAGAGTCCTTGCCACAGGATGTATGGGTTATTCGAAATAATAAAAAAGGCTGATTATCGAATACAATTGACGTGTATCTGTGCGCCACACACATGATTCCATAACAGGCACTGAAATATTATCTTCTTTTACACCACACCGGCCCGAGATCGTCGTACCCGGTTCAGACTGAAGTGCGCAGAGCAGCCGTAGGCCAACACGATGGGGCAGCTTTTCTTTGGTTCGTTAATGTAATTTATAAGACTAAATCCGCAGAAAGTGGATTTGAACAGGCGAAGCCTGGTCCGTAGGGTGAAGGACAAGGAAGGCCGTCATAATTGAACTCGTCCATGAAGAGCGAAAAACTCAGTTTAAATTAAGTAAACAAATTAAAAAGAAATCAATATAGAGTTCAAGCCTTGACAGAACGCAACCAGCTAGCAAGTAGTGGTGTTTTCTCCTTTACAGCAGGTATCCTGAGTAACAGCAACACTGTGAATAAAGCGAAATAGAGCAAAGGCTCCCGTATGTCCGACTTCACCAGCCATATGAAGTGAAATGAGGCTAGAAAGGCTGCGGGGTAGATTAGTCGATGCAGCTTTTTCCAGTTATTGCCCAGCTTACGAACCATGAAACGGGGCGACGTAACAGCCAATAATAATAATATCAGGTATGTGGTGAAGCCAACGATGACATAAGGGTGTTCGATAATATCTTCAACTATAAACCGCCAGTCAAAATACTGGTCGAGCCAGACGTAGGTTAAAAAGTGCAGGCTGGCGTAGAAAAAAGTGAACAGTCCCAGCATACGCCGGAAACGAATCAGGATTGCCTGTCTGGTCAGTTTTCGCAGCGGAGTGATAGCCAGAGTAATAGCTAGAAAGCGTATAGTCCATATACCGGTTATGTCGGTGATGGCCTCGATAGGGTTGGCCCCCAGCTCATCGTTCCAGGCGCGTAATAGCAGCAGAGAAAAGGGTACCAGCGCCAGAAAAAAAACGCCTGTTTTTGTGAACGTGATTTGTCTGTTCGTCATGGGACTTAAAAGAACTTCTTCAGATCAAGGTCTTTATACATGCCGGCGACCTGTTCCGCATAGCCATTGAACATCAGGGTTTTTCTTTTGCGAAATTCTCCCAGTCGTCTCTCTCTTGACTGACTCCAGCGGGGATGATCAACCTCAGGGTTAACGTTGGCATAAAAGCCGTATTCTTTAGGCGCCAGTGTCTCCCAGGTGGTCTCGGGCTGTTTCTTGGTAAATTCAATCGAGACGATCGATTTGATACTTTTAAAACCGTATTTCCAGGGCACAACCAGGCGAATGGGCGCACCATTCTGGTTAGGTAAAACTTCACCGTATAAACCAACGGCAAGCAGGGTCAACGGGTTCATGGCTTCATCCATGCGCAGGCCTTCCCGGTATGGCCAGTCCAGTCCGCTGCCAAACAACGCAGTTTTTTGACCGGCCATGCGTTTTGGATCGTGCAGGGTTGTAAATGATACGTACTTAGCTTTTGACGTTGGATTCAGATCTTTGATCAAACTGGCCAGTGGAAAGCCGACCCAGGGCACGACCATCGACCAGGCTTCGACACAGCGTAAACGGTAGATACGCTCTTCCAATGGGTAGCGCCTGAGGATATCTTCCATACCCAGGGTGACAGGTTTTTCTACTTCACCGGTGACCTCTATGTTCCAGGGGGTTGGTTTGAAGTTTTTCGACATGCCTGCCGGACTTGCCTTGCTGGTGCCGAATTCGTAAAAATTATTATAGGTGGTGACGTCCTTATACGGAGTCAGTTCTTCATCTGTATTGAAGGGACTTTTTATAAGATTTCTGAATTTACTGGCGGCGTGGCTGACTTTTTGCGTCGCCAGCATGGTTGTTATGCCCAGGCCACTGCCGAGGGCCAGTGCGGCACCACCTTGCAGAAAACGACGGCGAGACTGGTAGGCTTCTTTACTGGTGATTTCACTGGGCTTGATATCAGACAATTGTTCGATACCGCTGGATCGCTTTATGAGCATGGTACTTTCCTTTTGTTGTCCATATAAGAGACACCAGCCATGCATAGTGAGTTCCTTCGGCCGTTAAAAAAACCCATTTCTGTAATGGTTATTTAGCCTCTATTGGAACGGAGCAGTTTTATTCTCATACCGGTTTTGTATTTTTCAGGTGATGGACAAGCAGCAACAGACTGCTAAGTAATATCATTGCTCCTGCCTGGTGACTGGCTCCGAGTACAACAGGGACCCGCAGCAACAGTGTCGAAACCCCCAGTCCCACCTGCACAATGCTGGCAGCCAGTGCCAGGTTCAGCAGTGCCCTGGTTCGTGAGGGCAGATCCAGTTTTCGGCTATAGAAATAAAATGCAACTATCAGGAAGAAGCATGTCAGGGCAAGCAGGCGGTGATTGAATTGTACTGTAACGGCGTCCTCCAGTGCAGACAGATACCAGGGTGACAGGCCATAGACGCCGGGAGCAATCAGCGTGTCGCCCATTAAAGGGAAGGTATTGTATATCAGGCCAGCCTTGAGGCCGGCGACAAAACCGCCTGAAACCATGGTGATGACAACCAGTAGCAGTAATAGCAGGCTTTTACCCGTCAGCTTGTCAACATCCATTGTATAACCCGTAGCAGGCTTTTCCTCTGCCAACAGGTCAAGCGCTACCCAGAGTGCATAGCTGTAGATGGCGACAGCCAGCATCAGGTGGGCAGTCAGCCGGTATTGACTGACATGCGGATCATTGACCAGTCCGCTTTGGACCATGTACCAGCCCAGCACGCCCTGCAGTCCGCCAAGAATAAACATGATGATGAGTTTTGGGGCCAGGCTTTTACTAATCATGCCGCGCAGTAAAAAATAAAGAAAGGGCAGCAAGAAGGCAAGCCCGATTATTCTTCCGAGAACACGATGAATGAATTCCAGCCAGAAAATACCTTTAAAATCGGCAAGATCCATGTGCTGGTTAAGCTTAAGGAATTGGGGGAATTTTTTATAGCTATCAAACAGTTCCTGCCAGTGAGCTTCTGTTAACGGGGGAATAAAGCCGGTAGCTGGATGCCAGTCGACCATGGAAAGGCCGGAACCGGTCAGGCGAGTCATGCCGCCAATCACCACCATCAGAAAAATAAGCAGGCAAATCCCTAATAACCAATGTGCAATTTTCAATGCTAGAATCACTATTTTGAGAAATCAATTGCTAATTATAGCAGTTTATATAAGCGTGTCTGTGAGATTGACCATTGCCTGTCCTGGGGTAATGGTCTGGAGTGGGTAAAATGGTGAAAATGAATGGTTGTAGGTGAAAAATTCGCCTGGGCACATATACCCAAAACAGGTGGTGACAGTACACATTTATTATTTCGTGAAGTAGATGACGGCAGCCTGCAGTTTATTGACGGCCCTGAAAAGCATAATTCATTCAGGCAGGAAGAGATTGCCGGGCTGAATCGAATATCAAATATCCGGCGGCTGCCTTCCTTATTAAAAAGCTGGGCCGTGCATTACAGTCAACATAGTAAATGGAACCCGGGGAATGAAGATAGACCTTATAGCCGTAAGCAACTTCTGCAGGGACTGGTCTGGTGGCTGGAGCCCTATACTTCTGATTGGCGACTGGTGAAAATCGATCAGGTGATTTTCGATTATTATGAGCTGGATAGTGTATATCAGTGGATTCGTACCGAGACCCTGCTAGCGGATTTCAGACAGGTAATGTCTGAATATGTTGACGTATCACAACTGGATGACGGTTTTGTGTCAAATCAGGGGTCTTACCAGCGAAAAATGCAATTTAGCCGAAGTGAGTTGAGACAGATCTATAATAGTTGTGGCAGATGGGCGGAGCTTGAAGAAAAAGTATATGGAGATGTACTTAGCTCAGATGCCCATTACAAAGAATATGTTGCGGACCATCGAGCGCTTTCATTGATTTCAAGACAACTAAGACGAGTTTTTTACTGATTATTGCGTGGTAACGGTAGGGGTACCCATATATGACAGAAGCAAAACTGTTGATTGCACCAGGCTGCCAACATTGCAGCACCATGATGAACTTATTGGGTGATTTACTTAAAGAAGGCAAGATAGCCCGGCTATTAATGATCAATATTGCTGAGCAACCCGATGTAGCCGCAAAACATAATGTTCGCTCTGTGCCGTGGTTAAAGCTAGGAAAGATGGAGTTTGTCGGCGCACAATCTCGTACTGAATTAGAAAAGGCTATCGAGATGTCCGTGAGTGATGACGGGCAGCAGAGATTTTTATTCGAGCAGCTCAAAAATGGCAGGCTGGATGATGTTGCTGAGCTTATTGAAAAAGATAAAAGCCAGCTGCCTGTTCTCGTAGAGTTGTTAAAAGGAAAAGAGGTGCCAATGACTGTCCGTATCGGGGTGAGTGCCATTCTCGAGGGCTTTCAGGAAAACCCATCTGTGCTGAATGATATTTTGCCTGATTTGATTGAATTGTCTGAGTCTTCAGATGAAACGATACGTGCAGATGCCTGCCATTTCCTTTCTCTTGCAGAGGGAGATGAAGCCACTAAACGGTTACAGGAATGTACAAATGATGAATCGCCGATGGTAAGGGACGTTGCAGCAGAGGGACTTGAGTTACAGGAATAAGATACTATCGAGACCCTTGCGAGTCGTCCGGCGGCATTTCTTCCTTAATCGTTGCCGGGTAGGCAATTCCGAAGCCCTGAGCGTAGTCAACACCTATTTCCCGCAGCTTATTCAGTATGTCATCATTTTCCACATACTCAGCAATTGTCTGTTTATCAAGAATATGGGCAATTTCATTGATCGAGTGAACCAGTGCAAGATCTATAGGGTCATTTGCTAAATCACGAATAAAAATACCATCAATCTTGATGTAGTCGACGGGTAAATGTTTAAGGTAGGCATAAGATGACATCCCGGATCCAAAATCATCGAGAGCAAAGCGACAGCCTTCAGCTTTCAGGTTTCTCATCAGGCGGCTAGTTTTTGCGAGGTTAGAGATTGCAGAGGTTTCGGTGATCTCAAAGCATATTTTTTTGGCTGGCACAGCAGCTTTTTCCATGCAGGCCATGATGTAGCTGGTAATAGCATCATCATTGAGGGTCTGTCCGGAAAGGTTGATCATGCATGTCTCCAGTTGCTGCAGCTGCTGTGGATTGCGTGACAGCCACTTAAAGATATTTTCAATGACCCAGCGATCCATTTGAGGCATCAGACTGTATCGTTCTGCTGCAGCAAGAAAAGTACCGGCAGGTATGCGCTCACCCTCATCATTTTCAAGTCCAACCAGTATTTCGAACATACTACCTGGATTCTGACTTGATGCGATCGGGACGATGGCCTGTTGAGAAAGTAAAAGGCTGTTCGTTTCCAGCGACTTCCTTAGGCGAGACACCCACTTCGTATCACGGTTGCGTCTGACCATTTCGATATCATTGGGCTGATACATACAAATTTTATTGCGGCCGGTATCTTTGGCTGCATAACATGCCCGGTCAGCCATGCTGAGGAGGAGGTCAGGACTCTCACTGTTTTTATCTATCATAACGACACCAATGCTGATGCCCAGGCCGAAGGTTTTTTCCAGCCATTGAAAGCGAAAATTTTCCACTTCCTTTCTTAATTCATCCGCCACATCATGTGCAGATATTCTATTGCAATTTTCGACCAGTACCCCGAATTCATCTCCACCCAGACGTGCAAGTGTGCCGGAATCAGAGAGACGTTTCTGCAACCGCTCGCTGATGTGTCTCAGTAATTGGTCACCCGCCATATGGCCGCAGCTGTCATTCACTATCTTGAACTGGTCAAGATCCATATATAGCAGCGCATGTTTGATATTGGTCTTCGAGGTTTGTAACTGGTTCAGCAGCAGATGGATTCGGTGGTCGAATTCTGCTCTGTTGAATAAGCCGGTCAGGCTGTCATGAGTTGCCTGATAAGACAGTTTTTCCGTTAAAGTTAGTGTATCTGTAATGTCATGAAGGACGATGACGCTGCCCATTACGGTGCCTTTTCTGTCAAGGATCGGAGCGACGTTATATCGGACATTTAATTTCTTTCCGCTTAGATGGATAAGTATGCATGTGCCTCTAAGAGGGGCGTGCTTTTTATCAGTATCTTCGTGGATAGCCGCATTTACCGGAATCTGCATCACTGTCTTGCCATCATCAAAACGCAACTGAAATGCTGTGCTGATTTCCTTTCCGTGCAAGTTTTTGGCGTCCAGCCCG
>JBLYYR010000033.1:0-30014 GCA_048550195.1 Arenicellales bacterium | reverse complement strand
CTGCTGCATCATCTGCTGACGTTGCTCCGGGCTCATGTTCTGCATCATTTGCATGCGCTGCTGCATCATCTGCTGACGTTGCTCCGGGCTCATGTTCTGCATCATTTGCATGCGCTGCCGCATCATCTGCTGGCGTTGCTCCGGGCTCATGTTCTGCATCATTTGCATGTGCTGCTGAGGTTTCATACCTGACATGTCGCCCATATTGCCTATTTCAGGACCACCCTGCATACCCATGCCCTGACCCATCATGCCCGGCCCCATGCCACCACCTGGGCCACCCATCATCGATGGACTCTGTCCATCCTGCTGACGGCGCATCATCATTTCCATCATATCCATACGCCGCTCCATCATTTTTTGACGCTCCATCATCTCCATCATTGCCGGGTCCATGTTCATCATGCCCCGATCGGCCTGCATGCCAATGCTCTGGCCGGACATGCCTGGCATGGCTTGCGGATTTACAGCTGCGCTATCATTGCCGGCGGCAATAGCTATAGTAGGTACGGTAAAAATTGCTGTGGCCAGAATGGCTGTTTTAAGTTTCATTGTTACTCTCCTTTGCATTTTTCAATGCTGTTAATAAAAGCTAGCGATGCTGCTATTACGTGATGATTCAAATCTACAACCTGTACCTTAGACACAGGTCAAGGTTAATTTTAACAATGGCTGTTGATAGAGTTTTTAACTCATGCCAGGGCAGCTATGTAATTGTAAAAGTTTTATTTTCCGTAAAGCTTGCAGCAATGACAGATTTAATAATTCTGCCACCAGCGCAAGTCAGCGCAGACAGGTTTAGTTTAGATTTATGCTGAACACTGCCTGGTCAGGCACTGTGTATCAATGGTGGGACTCAGCCGATAGGAGGACGTAAATCAGGTGTGTAGGAATTAATGAAAGCTTGTATTTCAAAAGCGCTAGATAGACCTACACTAGCCCCAGATGCGGAAAAGATGAAGTTCTTCGTGGAAAATAACGGAAGGTTATGTGGTGCAGTAAAATGTAAACAGGCTTTCTGACAAAGACAATTGTCATCAGCACAGCAGGAATCCTGGCAGTTCTTTGCTTGACTGTCTGAAGTCCCAGCTGCATAGGCATGTGCATCAAGTGAAATCGCGCTGTCAGGACTATTATTCATACAGTTTTCGTGAGCAGAAGAATCGTTTTCTACATCCATTACACCGGTCACACTGGCCATTGCAGGTGAAACAGGGACTGCCAACGACATCACAAAGATTAATCGTAGGAGCATTCCTGAAAACTTATTAGCGCCACGTAACATTTAAATATGCATTTCTCACTAGTTGAGGATAGTACTTACACCTGCACTATATGGAAAGATTTTATATTTATCAATAGATAGCAATGATTCTTATTAAGCCTTCTTCTATCACTGGTATTTATGCATTCATGGCCCACAACATATACTTATTCGTGCCAAGCTGTAATAATCCGCATATGAGAAAGTCACTGGTCTTCATTATTATCTTCTTCCTGCTCGGCAGTAATTTTGCGTGGGCGTTTGATGCTGATGAGATTTTCCAGCAAAGTGAAAAACAGGATCATGTTCTTATTTCAGCTGGTGACGAGGCTGATCAGGGTTCTAGTAGTACGGTCTGTGACCATTGCTGTCATGGAAGTGCGCATTACCTTGGCCTCCTCTCTACAAGTTGCTTCAACTCTCCCTTTTCATTGTCCCGCTCTCTAGTCACTATTTCTTATTCCCCTTCATCCAGGGCATATCAACCCCCTCTTCCACCACCGAATACCTGATTTCTGAATTATTTGTTTCGTTCACATCATCACTGATGTGTTGTTATTCCCTGTTCAGGAATTAGATAATGTTAAAAAAGACACACTTCGTGCCTGCCGTACTTGCAGGCCTGCTCACTTCAACTGTATGGGCAAATCAAACAAGTTCGCATATTCAGCTTAATCACTACGCACCCACCGACTTAACTGTGTTAATTTCGGGCATTTTACCCACACACCCACGGCTATTATCAGCAAGAAGCGCATTGCATGCAGCGGTCACGCGCCAGCAAGCTGCCGAACGTCCGCTGTATAACCCTGAACTTGAGATTGATACCGAGAATACCGATATCAACACCTCAGTATTACAACTCAGCCAGACCATAGACAGCGGTGGTCAGCGAAAAGCCAGGACACGGATTGCCGATGCAGAACTGGAAGCTGCACGGGCAACTTTTGAGCTTGCCGAGCAATCATTATTAAATGATTTACTGACGGCTCTGGCTGATGAGCAATCCGGCAGAAAAATCGCAAAACTTGCAACTGAAGGTCTGGAACTGATGCGAGAATTTGCTGATATAGCTCAACGTCGATATAAAGCCGGGGACCTGACTCAGGTAGAAACTGACCTCGCACAGCTGGCGTATAACGAGGCCTTGATGACAAATGCCCAGGCAATGTCTGCGGCCGCTACAGCACGCGAGAGATTGATTGCACTTTACCAGATGTCACCTTCGGCAACACCCGATCTGCCCGAAACACTTCCTGTCCCCGAGTTGCCTGTAAGTCTTGATGCCTTTATCAGTGAATTGCCAGTCATGCGCGAAGCTACACACCAGCTAAATGCTGCCCGTGAAAATGTTTCCTTGCGTATAGGCAAACGCAGCTGGGAACCAACAGTGGCTATTCGAGGCGGCAGAGAGGATGAAGAATCGCTCGTAGGCCTGACCTTAAGCTTGCCTTTGAAGATAAGAAACAACCAGAAGGCACAGGTGGAAACAGCACGTCAGGTGCTGGCGCAGACTCAACAAACATTGAGGCAGGAGCAACGCAACGTCAAAGCACAGGTATTAAGCAGCACTGAACGTTATCGTCTGTTACTGACGGCATTTCATGCCTGGCAGAAAAATGGCCGCAGCCATGTCCTTCGCCAGCTCAAATTAATCAAGCGCCTGTGGCAAAGCGGTGACATGAGCACGACCGATTACCTGGTACAGCTCAAACAGGCACTGGAAACACAGGCCTCTGGTATAGAACTGCGTAATACATTATGGCGCAGCAGCTTTGAGTGGATGAATGATACCGCCAGTATTGATAACTGGCTGCAACTAACAAATACAGGGTCACGTAAATGAACATCAAACAAATGAATCTTTCTAAAAAATTACTAATGGCCACCATACTGGCAGGACTGACAACAGCTTACCAGCCTGTAGCTCAGGTACTGAACCCGATACATAACGCCCATGCCTCGGCTGGCAATGAAGAGGATACGCATAAAGAAAGTAACGAAGAAGGTAACGAAGAAGGTCATGAGGAAGCGGGTGTTGTTCATCTGACCACAGAGCAGATGAAGACAGCAGGCATTAAAGTAAGCAAACTTGTGCTCTCCGATGTTGCTAGCGCCTTTACCGCTCCGGGTGAAATTATGCTTAACGACTACCGGACAGTCAAAATTACACCGCGTATATCCGCACAAATTATTGAACGTCACGCCTTTCTGGGTGACAACGTCGCCGTAGGACAGCCATTGGTGACACTATCGAGCGTCGAAATGGCAGAAGCCGAGGGTGCGCTGATGGTCGCAGAGCGAGAGTGGAAAAGGGTTAAATCTCTGGGCCGGAAAGTTGTTTCTGACAAACGTTATACCGAAGCGCGGGTCGCCAGAGATCAGGCCAAAGCACGTGTTCGTGCCTATGGCATGTCTGATGAGCAAATAGACAGTCTGCTAGATACAAAGAACAATATTGCGGCAGATGGAACATTCAGTCTGGTCGCCACGCTAGCGGGCCGTGTACTGCATGATGATTTTATTATTGGTGAACGTGTAGAGCCTGGCCGTGAGCTGATGGTTATAGCCGATGAATCTGTTATGTGGGTTGAGGCACGTGTACATCCAGATGATGCAGCACGAATTAGTGCAGGTAACCCTGCGACCATACAGGTTAATGATGTCACCATACCTGCAAAAGTCATTCAAATTCATCATACCCTCGATGAAACGACCCGCACACTCGCTATTCGACTTGAAGTAGAAAATGTTGATGATCATCTACATCCGGGTTTGTTCGTTAATACACGCATCCAGACAAACAATAAAAAACAGGCTTTAAGTGTGCCTGAGGCGGCTGTGCTGCGCAGTCCGGATGGTGACTGGCAGGTACTGGTCGAGCAGGATGAAGCCGGTGAATTCAAGGCAGTTGAAATTGAGCTGGATTATGTCAGCGATGGTAATGCAGTCATCTCCGGTATTGATGCCGGCACTTCAGTGGTCACCAAAGGCGCTTTTTTTGTCCAGTCTGAGCTGGCAAAAAGCGGCTTTGAAATTCATGACCATTGAGCCAATACTGGAGTAAAACATGTTAAATAAAATTATTGATACTGCAGTTGGCAGTCGACTGCTGGTGGTCATTGCACTCGTTGCCCTGATATTCGGCGCAGGCATTATATTACCGAAACTGAATCTCGATGCCTTTCCGGATGTCACCAATGTACAGGTAACTATCAACACGGAAGCACCGGGTCTGGCTGCGGAGGAAGTAGAACAACTGATCACCTTTCCCATTGAGGCTGTGATGTACAGCCTGCCGGATGTCGAAGAGGTACGGTCTATCTCCAAGACTGGACTGTCAGGTATTACCGTTGTCTTCAAGGAAGGTACCGACATCTACTTTGCCCGCCAGCTGGTATTTGAACGCTTGCAGGCAGCACGCGAACAGATTCCAGAAGGTATCGGTACACCAGCAATGGGCCCGAACACCTCAGGGCTGGGACAGGTATTCCAGTACATGATCCGTGCTGAGGAAGCCGGTAAATTCGACAGCCAGACTTTACGTAGTCTTAATGACTGGGTAGTAAAATTGCTATTGATGCCGGTGGGCGGTGTGACTGAAGTCCTCTCCTTTGGTGGAGAAGTCAGGCAATTCCAGGTACAACTGGATCCGCAGCGTTTACTCAGTTTCAATCTCACACCGCGCGACGTTACCGAGGCCATAGAAGCAAACAATCGCAATGCCGGTGGCTGGTATATGAATCGTGGTGCTGAGCAATTGATTATTCGTGGAGTCGGCTGGGTACGCCCGGAACAGGATGGGCTGCGTGACATCGGCAATATTCCGCTGAAAGACAAAGATGGAACAGTTGTTCGTGTCAGTGATATCGCGACCGTCGAGTTTGGCGGCGAGATTCGCCAGGGTGCTGTAACCATGACAATGCGCGATAAATCAGGACAGCCCAATCAACTGGGTGAAGTCGTCGTTGGCATCGTTATGAAACGTATGGGTGCCAATACCAAGGCAACCATCGATGGCATCAAGGAACGTCTGCCAGCTATCCAGCAGGCCTTACCGGATGGCGTCATTCTGGATCCTTTCTATGACCAGTCTGATCTTGTTGATAAAGCCGTCTCCACGGTCACCAAAGCACTGTTAGAGGCATTTGTCCTGATCATCATTGTACTGCTGCTATTCCTGATGAACCTGCGTGCTACCCTGCTGGTGCTGTTATCTATTCCTATCTCTATCGGTATGGCACTGATGGCCATGGCTTACTGGGGAGTTTCTGCAAACCTGATGTCGTTAGGTGGCCTGGCCATTGCCATTGGCATGATGGTAGATGGCTCAGTAGTCATGATGGAACATATTTTCAGTCATTTAACTCACCCGGATACCCAGCACCGGGAAGCATTACAAAAGGGAAAAGATAGAGAAGATCCACATCCATACGACTCCGCTCATGATGATCATGGCATGGCGCTGCGGATCAAGGAAGCCGCAAAAGAAGTCGGCAGACCAGTATTCTTTGCTGTGCTTATCATAACCATCGTATTCGCTCCCTTATTTGCCCTCGAAGGGGTGGAAGGCAAGTTATTCCAGCCGATGGCCATTTCAATCATCCTGGCAATGTTTGCCTCACTACTGGTAGCACTGATAGTCATTCCAGCACTGGCAACCTTTGTCTTTAAAAAAGGGGTAGTTGAAAAGACCAGCCCGATATTAAAGCCAGTAGATAAGCTGTACCGTGGCTTATTGAAGAAATCACTGTCTCATCGAGCAGTTATCGTATTCATTGCTCTCGGACTATTTGCAGCTGCCATCGCGCTGGTTCCTTTCCTTGGCACAGAATTTGTCCCGGAACTGGAGGAAGGCACTATCAATGTTCGAGTGACACTGGCACCCTCCTCCAGTCTTGATACTGCTGTGCGTGTTGCACAGGTGCTGGAAAAAGAGCTGCTGACTTTTCCGGAAGTCCTGTATGCCTCGAGTCGAGTTGGTCGTGCTGAAGTAGGCGGTGATCCGGAACCGGTTTCTAATGTCGAAATATTCATCGGGCTGAAACCGGTATCGGAATGGACATCAGCAGAAAACCGTCAGGAACTGCAGAAGTTGATGGAAGAGAAAATGTCCATTATGCCCGGTCTACTGTTCACCTTTTCACAGCCGATTGCTACCCGTGTCGATGAATTGTTATCAGGCGTTAAGGCTCAGTTGGCAATTAAATTATTTGGTGCGGATCTGGGTGTACTGGTTGAAAAAGGCAAGGAGATCGATACGCTGGTCAAAAGCATCAAGGGCACCACAGGTGTGGCACTGGAACAGAGTGAAGGTGAAGCCCAGCTGGTGGTACGCCCCGATCGAGACAAACTGGCACGCTTCGGTATTCCCGTTGACCAGGTTATCAGCCTGGTATCCGATGCCATTGGCGGTCAGGAGGCCGGACAGGTCATTCAGGGTAATGAACGCTATGATATCTATGTGCGTCTGGCCAAAGATTATCGCAACAGCATTGAAGCCATCAGCAATCTAATTCTACAGTCACCAGGTGGTGCATGGGTCAAACTTAGTGACATCGCCAGTGTAGGAATTGAATCCGGACCACCACAGATACGGCGTGATGATGTACAACGTCGTGTGGTAATCCAGACCAATGTCGAAGGTCGTGACATGGGTGGACTGGTGGCAGAAATTGACCAGCGTATCCGTGATGAGATTAACCTGCCGACCGGTTATAGCGTTGTATTTGGTGGTCAGTTCGAGAATCAGCAACGTGCACAGCAGCGCCTGATGATCGTCGTGCCACTGTCTCTGGGATTGATCTTTCTACTGCTGTATTTTGCATTTAACTCTGTCGGACAGGCATTGCTGATTATGCTCAATGTGCCATTAGCTTTGATTGGTGGTATCGCTGCCCTGTTCTTCTCCGGGCAGTACCTGTCGGTACCGGGTTCCATTGGCTTCATTGCCCTGTTTGGCGTGGCGGTGTTGAACGGAGTGGTGATGGTCAACGCGATCAATCAACGCGTGGAAGGCGGCAAATGCCCACTAGATGAAGCTATCTTTTCCGGTGCATTGTCTCGATTACGCCCGGTTCTGATGACGGCATCTATCGCAGCACTCGGCCTGATACCCATGTTGTTGGCCAGTGGCGTCGGTTCGGAAGTGCAGCGCCCGTTAGCAACGGTAGTGGTTGGTGGACTGTTTTCATCTACACTGTTAACCCTGTTTGTTTTACCCGTGCTGTATACTCGCTTTTCCCGTGGCAAGATCAAAATGGATACGGCTAGTGAGTGAACAGGAGTAAAAGCTATGTCTGGTTGCGGATGTGATATCGAGATAAAAGACAAGTCGGAAAGCCGTGTGTTACTCATACTGCTTGCGATAAACGGCTTCATGTTTTTCGTAGAGTTTTCGATTGGCTGGTGGTCGCAGTCTACGGCCCTTATTGCAGATGCTCTGGACATGCTCGCCGATGCCATGGTTTATGGCGTCGGCCTGTATGCTGTCGGCAAGGCCATGAGCATCAAGCTCCGGGCTGCTACCATCAGTGGCTGGCTACAGATTTTTCTCGGTCTACTGGTTCTGGCTGATATTCTGCGTCGTTTCATCTACGGCAGCGAACCAGTTTCAGAGCTGATGATGGCTATCGGGTTTGTTGCGTTGATCGCGAATGTCACATGCCTTGTCCTTATCAGCAAACACCGCAATGGTGAAGTCCATATGCGAGCAAGCTGGATCTTCTCAAAGAATGATGTCATCGCCAATGTCGGGGTGATCATTGCGGGAGGCCTGGTCGCTTTAACCAGTTCACGCTACCCGGATCTCATCATCGGATTGATTGTGGCAATGGTGGTAATACGTGGAGGTGTTCATATACTGGGAGAGGCCGTGCTAGATACTAAAACATAGAAAACATTCAGTTGTAAAATGTATTGTTAACCCGCGCAACAGGAAAGCTGCTTCACATCCTTATTAAAGGTTTGCGCAGTCAGTTTCAAGCCTTCCACCATGGTTAAATAGGGAAATAACTGATCAGCCAGATCATCAATCGTCATGCTATTGCGAACCGCCAATGCAGCGCTTTGAATAATTTCCCCACCTTCATTTGCCAGTACCTGACAACCGACTATGCGGCCACTGTCCTTTTCTGCAACCAACTTAATGAAACCACGGGTATCCATATTGGCCAATGCCCGAGGAACGTTCTCGAGATCCAGTGTCCGACTATCAACATCGAGCCCCTGCTCCCTTGCCTGCTGTTCAGTTAAACCCACTGTGCCAACCTGCGGATCCGTAAATACCACAGCGGGCATAGCTGACAGATCAATCGCCACATCATCACCGGCCATATTTCTTGCAGCGCGTGTTCCAGCAGCGGCGGCGACATAAACGAACTGCGGCTGAGAGGTACAGTCTCCCGCTGCATAAATGTTTTCAACATTGGTACGCATATGATCATCAATAATTATGTTGCCGTTACGGCTGGTTGTGACACCGGTATTTACCAGTGCCAGCGTATCAGCATTCGATTTTCTGCCGGTCGCAACCAGCAGCTGGTCACACATTACCTCGCCTTTAGCCGTTGTGACGGTAAAAGATTGGCCATCATGACTGACAGCATCGGGTACAGTATGCAGTTCAGCATTGATCCCTTCCCCTTCAAAGACTTCTTTAAGTCCTTCACCCAGGGCTGGATCTTCTTTTGACAGGAAGCTACTGCGCGCCATCACTGTCAGCTCTGAACCCAGGTGTCGAAATGCCTGTGCCAGTTCCAGCGCGACTACGGAACCACCCAGTACGACCAGGTGTTTGGGTATCCCTTCGGCAATCAGCGCTTCCGTCGATGTCCAGTAAGGTGTTTCAGCAAGACCCTCAATTTCAGGAATCATCGGACGCGCACCCACGGCTATCAGGAAGCGGTCGGCTTTGATTTCTTTTTCACTGCCATCGGTTTTAGTGACAACTAATGTGGCGGCATCCTTAAATCGGGCCATGCCTCTGACCAGGTTGATGCCGGGGTTCGTTTCCAGAATGCTTTCATATTTTGTATAACGCAGTTTCTCTACCCATTGCTGCTGCTGTTCGACCATTTTCTGCCGATCTATAACTGGAGAATTAAAGGGTATGCCTGCAAAGGCATGATGGCCCTGACTATGGATAATGTTAGCGCCACGAATAAATATCTTGGAAGGCACACATCCGACGTTGACACAGGTTCCACCGATTACATCACCACCTTCAATAATGGTCACGCGTGCGCCCTGCTCCACGGCCTTGATAGCAGCGGCAAAGGCACCTGATCCGCTACCGATAATGGCGATATGCAAATCCTTACCACCGCTTCCACTGCTAGCCGTGTCGTTACCTGTGGAAAGTGATGCGCTGTAGCCTTTGGATTCGATTGCATTGAGCAACTGACTGACATCAACGTTTTCGCTGGACTGTACAGTGGCCAGGCCCTCGCTATAAGAAACTGTCGCGCTAACGCCTGCTAGAGCATTAAGAGCATCCTTAGCATTTTGTGCGCAATGGTCGCAGGTCATACCCATAATCTGAAAAGTATGATTATTCATTTTTGTCGCATCCAAATTTGCAACACACTGGTTTGTAGTAACATTTCTTTTTACTGTTTCAGTTTTGATGGATAACCGGCATTGGCTGTCGCCTCGGTTAACGCTTCTATATTTGTCTTGTCAGGATCGTAGGTCACTGTTGCTGTTTTGCTATCAAAGTCTGATTTAGCATCAGAAACGCCCGGGACTTTTTTTAGTGCCTTGCGAATGGTTATCGGGCAGAACTTGCAGGTCATTCCGGGTACATCCAGGGTCACTGTTGTAGTTTCTGCAGCCATTGCTGCGGAATGTACAGGCGCACTCATTACTGCTGTTAGCATCAGCAGGGAAAAGATAATCTTGCGAATCATTTTTTTCACTCCAGTTAATATTTATAACAATGATTATTAAAAAAAAATCATGCCGTAATAGGGAAAGGTCAATAAGGCGATAAGTAAGACGGTGACGACCCAGAAGATAATGCGTTGGTTGCGCAGCGTGGCAGGAATCGCACAGGCATCACCCGGGGCACATTGGCGAGTAACCAGGTACAGTTTTCGGAAGGCCAGGAAAATAAATAGCAGCGTAATGCCGATGAAGAACGGCTGATAGGGTTCAAGGGCTGTCAAGTTACTCATCCAGCTGCCGCCTATACCAAGCGCCAGTAACACTAATGGACCAACGCAACAGAGGGATGCGCCTATGGCTGCAATTACAGCCGCAATCATATTCCCGGCACCGGGTTTGGATGAACTTTCGGATAGTGCGCCCGACATGAAAAAATCTCCTGTATTCTCGAATAAATACAGTCTAGACCCCGTACCCACATACAGAGTCAAGATGTTTTTCGAGATTGCTGGAGATAAAGTTTACTTAGTACAGAGAATCAATCTCACAGGGGGGTACTTATGTACTTCGTTTAGACTTCCCCGCTGCTACGCGTAAGCGTCTCGACCACCGGGCAGCAGGCATTATCATTGCCCGCATGACAGGCATCAATCAGGGTATCCAGTGTGGCCTTGAGAGACTGCAGGTCTTTAATCTGGCCAAGAATCTGATCCCGTTTTTCTTCAGCCCGGACGCGTACGTCAGTGCAATGTCCCGACCCCAGTTCCAGCAGATCGGAAATTTCTTTCAAGTTGAAACCTAATTGCTGTGCGCGTTTAATAAAACGAATTCTGTCGATAGTATCAGTCGGGTAGATGCGAAATCCCTGCAGAGGTTTAGACGGTTCAGCAACCAGTCCAATACGTTGATAATAACGAATCGTCTCAACATTCACGCCTGCCATTTCGGCAACACGACCAATGGTTAATGGTTTCATCTTTTCGCCTTCTTCTACTCTGTATATAAGTACAGACTCTATCAGAACACTAATGTTCAATAAACTCTTGACATGGAGTTGACTCCAGGTTGTAAGCTTGATTTCGATACTGAATAACAAATCTGAAATTAATTGAGCAGACATAACACGGTAAACAGCGGAATACATTCGAGAACAATTACACTATGAGCATAAAAGTTGAAGTCTTCTCATCTCCCGGTTGCGGAAAATGTGGCAAAGCGAAGGAAGTTCTACGCAAACAGGTCGATGAGATCGGCACTGAAAAGATAACATGGCGAGAAGTTAATATTCTCGATGAGATGGACTATGCGGTGGACATAGGTGTGCTCTCGACACCTGCGATTGCCATTGATGGAACACTGGTTTTTACCGGCCTGCCCTCGGTTAAAAAACTGCGCCGGACACTGGACAAATACCTGGTAAATGAGACACCGGGAGCACAACTATGACGACACTGTTACTGGTATTCGCCATGGGCCTGGGTCTGCTGGCCTTTTTTGAGCCCTGCACCATCGCCACCAACACCCTGTTCTCCGTGCGGGCACACCGAGATGACAGACATTGCTGCCAGAGTCTTGTGACCGTCTGGCTGGTGCGTTGCCTGTTGATGGGCAGCTTGCTGACTATAGCCGTGATGATTAGCCAGCCGCCTCAATGGGGTCCGTGGCTGCCGAGTATTATATTAACTGCGATGGCTGTCCTCTATCTGGTATCCCGCTACATCTACATTCCGGCTCCCCACCTGGAATTTCACCGCTTCACTCCCGGACATCAAAAACTACCTCATGCGCTCCAGCTTGGACTCACATTGCCTGCCTGCACACTGCCGCTGGTGATTATAATCGTGGGCATGGCGATCACGGTCGATTCAGTGCCCCTTGCCATGCTCGCCGGCATTTTGTTTGCAAGCCTGTTTACGTTGCCTATGGTGGTGTCATCAATAACCGGTGTGCATGAAGATGGTCGAGAATTACTCAACCGTGCCGCAACAGGCACACCCTGGCTGACCGCCGCTTTGCTGCTGGGTACTGCGCTGTTTCTACTGATTCCCTCGTTGGATGTTTCTGCACAGACACTAAAGGCTGTTTTGTCAGAAGCCAGCTGGGCAGGTATCGGCATTGCTTTCCTGGCCGGGTTTATTTTTAGTTTCAATCCGGTATCCTTCGCCGCGATTCCGGTTATGCTTGCCTATGTTACCAAGGCCCACGAAGAGAAACGTGCGTTGCTGCTGGGTGCAGCCTTCGTCGCTGGACTGATATTGACACATGTCACACTGGGTATCGCCGCAGCGCTGGGTGGTGAATGGGTGAAAGATATTTTGGGACGACAATGGGCATTGCTGCTAGGTCCGTTGCTGATACTGCTCGGTTTGATGTGGCCGGGCTGGTTAACAATACGTCTGCCGTGGTTTGGTCTCAGGGGAAAGCCGGCTACCGGACTATGGGGAGCCTTCCTGTTAGGCATTCCTTTCTCAGTCGCCATCTGCCCTTTCTGCACCCCCGCCCTGCTGGTGGCCCTGACCTCCAGCGCAGCCATCGGCTCAGTCGGGTTCGGTTTTGGCTTATTGCTGGCATTTGCCCTGGGTCGCAGTATCCCCATCATGCTCGGCGCCTGGAGCATGGGCTGGCTGGAGTCACTGCATATGTTGTCAAAGCATCAGAAAGCACTCGAAATTACGGCCGGTATCGTGCTTATTCTGACCGGCTTATATCTACTCAACGAGTATTTTTTCATTGTAAAATACTAGAGAAACCATGATAAATGACGATGACAGACAGCACATATAAAATCAGCGATATCGCCACCTTAACTGGCCTCAGTGCGGACACTTTACGCTATTATGAGAAGATAAAATTACTGCAGCCCGTATCACGTACACCTGGCGGTGTCCGTCAGTATAACGACAGAGATTTGTCGCACCTGCGCTTTATCCAACGTGCACAAAAAATGAATTTTAGTCTTGCTGAGATTGGAAAACTGCTGAAGATGCGCGAAGACCCGCAACATGCACGTGATGAGATTCGCTCGCTAACAGCACATAAACTTGATGAAGTTGAATCTCATCTCGAGGAGCTCACTACATTACGAAATGAGCTTCAGCTGTTACTTAATCTCTGTCGTGGCAGTGTTGATGGTTGCCCTATTATTGAAGAGATAAACGACAATACTGATACTTAGTGTTTACGGCAAATACATCATTCACCCCATCCTATATAAAGTTCCCGCGATACCCTCATTGTTATGTCAGTGCATGGGCCTCAGTTGTAATACCCGCACGCACGCTTCTGTCTCAGCCTCTCTAAAAACACCGTGGCATGAGGGATAGCGTGGCGTCGGGAGGGGAATGCGAACCCCCAGTGTTTCTGCACGTTGGGGCCAGATTTGAATTAAGACTTTTTAATTCAAATCTGCCCCCCTTTAACTCTTAATGAACAAAGCTAAGAAATAAGTAGGTTGCAAGAATCACTGCAACCCACATCACCATGCTGCCGGCAGGATAAGTGCGAGAGAGTAAACCACTGGTTCCCTCGTTTCTTCGAGAAAGAAAGGCCAGGCCCCGATTCAGTCTTGCAGTAAAACTCTGACGTAAATGACGGTCTGTTGTCCATATGAGGTTGAAAACTTTTTTCAAAGTTTTGGGGAAAAATCGACGATACAGCCAGTCGAAGTCCAGGGTGATGGTCAGCGTTCGGCGCATCAAAGGCAACATGAGAAAAAAAGCAAATCCCGAGAACATCAGGAGCTGCAGCATGTTAACTACGTGCGGCACGGTATAAGGCTCGTAAGCGACCGGATAGGGCAGCAGAGCGTATAGGAATTCCGGCCATATGCCTAAACCAAGGCACAGCCCCGCAAAAAGGATCATTGCCAGTTTCATATTCCAGGGCGGATCCGGCGGGCGCAAGCCCGAGTCCTTCTGGAAAAAAACAAACCAGGGGAATTTGATGCCGGCATGAAGAAATACACCGGCCGATGCCGCCAGCAGCAGGAACCAGATGACGATCAGACTCTCATCTGCGGCTGATTGACTAATCATCGACTTGCTAATGAAACCGGAGGTCAATGGAAATGACGAGATCGAAAGCGCTCCAACAATGCCGCAAGCGGTGGTGATCGGCATGCTCTGGAATAGTCCGCCGAGATCAGTGCACTTGCGCTTCCCTGTCATGTAAAGCACTGCTCCCGCCGACATCAGGAGCAGGGCCTTATAGATGATGTGCGTGAAGGCGTGAGCGGCAACACCGTTCAGGGCCATTTCGGTGCCAATTCCGATACCGGTCACCATAAACCCGACTTGATTCACAATACTGTATGCGAGAATACGACGCATGTCATTTTCCAGTAGCGCGTAGATAATCCCGTAAAAAATCATGAATAACCCGATGAAGATGAGAATCTCGGCTCCAGGGAAGCCACGCAGTAGCGCGTATACCGCCGCCTTGGTGGTAAAGGCGGAAAGGAAGACGGTGCCACTGTAGGAAGCTTCGGGGTAGGCATCTGACAGCCACGCTGACAGGGGTGGCGCAGCAGCGTTAATAAGGAAACCCGCGAGGATCAGGATAGCGCCAAACGAATCGGGTTCCATGGCAGTGAATGCAGTAGACCCTGACTCTTGAATATGTGCCAATATTCCCACCAACAATAGTGTGCCGCCAAAAACATGAACCAGAAAATAGCGCATTGAGACCCGGTATGAGAGGCTGCCGTCCGCAGAGAGCACCACTATGGTGGAAGCCAGAGCCATTATTTCCCAGAATATAAACAGGCTAATCATATCGCCAGCGAAGACAACGCCAACCGCGCAGCCGGCGTAGACAAAGGCCGCAGCCAGCTCGAGCACCCTCTCCTGCTTAAGCGCATACAGACCTCCGGCAAATGCCATAATGGAAAAAATAGTAGCAAAGAGACGGCTCAGCGTATCACTGCGTACAAAAACCAGCTGGTAGTCGAAGAGAGGCAGGATAGCGAATGACCCGTCTGGCAAGCTCCATATCAGCCCAAGTGTCAGCAGAGGCAGACCGAGAATTAGAATGGAACGAACACTGCGTCCCACGAACGGGAGCAGAAAAGCGCCAAGGATCAAGACAAAGCCTGGTGGGAAGTCACTCATCGTTATAATAAGTATCCTTGCGCTTCAAAAAAATACCTAGCGCCTTCGCTAAAATCACCATGCCGACGCATACAACGAGACCGAACCAAGAATAAAAACCAAAGGTGCCGTCAATATGGAAGTAAGGATGAGCGTGAACAAAGATATCAGCCAGAACAAGTAAGGCCAGCATCACCAGACCACCGCGCCAAAGCCAACGCACGGTCTTGGGCCTTACAAGCCAATGTTTATCTCCATCTTTGGTCATTTCATTACTCAAGCCAACTTTTTTAGAATTATTTTCTATCATGACGATGGTATTCACAGAAGGAATACAAATTGCATTTTATATTTCTGGATTTATAAAAAAGATATTTCTTTTCATATTCCATAAGTCAATCCTGGAGTGGGCAAAACGGCTTTAGCCAATTCATATAACGGTTGAGGATAGACAAAAAGCACCACACAGCCCACAGTGGTAATGCACAGGGCTATTAATGACGGTAGCGGCGCTTCTTTTATCCCGCCACCAGTAAAGGGTGTCTCGTTTCCAGGGAAAAAGGCGCGAATGGGTATGGGTAACAGGTAGGCAATATTTAACAAAGAGCTTATCATGAGTACAGTCATAAGAACCCATTGCGCAACTTCCACGGTGCCCATTAACAGGAACCATTTACTCCAGGTGCCACCGGTGGGCGGTAAGCCGATAATACTGAGACTGGCAATAAAAAAGGCGGCCATGGTGATTGGCATCTGTCGACCAAGGCCACGCATTTCACTTATTTTTGATTTATGTGCGGCAACAAGAATGGCGCCGGCACAGAAAAATAAGGTGATTTTCCCGAAAGCGTGCGTGGCCATATGCATCGAACTACCAATAACACCGGATGAAGTGGCCAGTAATGCACCCATGGTGATATAGCCCAGTTGACTCACTGTTGAGTAGGCCAGTCTCGCTTTTAAATTGTCTTGTCGCATTGCGACCAGCGAGGCCAGTAGAATAGATGCACCTGCCAGGTAGAGCAAAAATTGTGTGCTTGGCAGCTCTGCTAGTAAATCTATGCCAAAGATAAAGGTGCATACTTTTAATATGGTAAATACACCGGCTTTTACCACGGCTACGGCATGCAGTAATGCACTTACTGGTGTTGGTGCGACCATAGCGGCAGGTAACCAGCGATGAAAAGGCATTATAGCGGCCTTGCCTATACCAAAAACAAACAGCAGCAGTATCACACCCGCAACCATCTTATTCACATCATCGTTAAATACGCCACCGGGTTTAAAATCCAGAGTGCCGGCTACAAACCAGGTGCTGATAATGGCTAACAGGAAAAATACAATTGATGTACTGAGCAATATTCCTAGATATACTCGCCCACCTTTTTTTGCTTCTTCAGTTCCTGAGTGTGTGACCAACGGATAGGTGGAGAGGGTTAACACTTCGTAAAAGATAAACAGGGAGAACAGATTGTCAGAAAATGCAATGCCCATTACGCTGCTAATGGCGATGGCAAAACAAATATAGAATCGGGTTTGATTCTTCTCCTGATGGCTACGCATATAACCGATGGCATAAACTGTTGTGATCAGCCAAAGAAAACTGGCAATTAGCGCAAAAAGCATCCCCAACGGTTCGACAGTAAAGCTTATTTGTAACCCCGGTATAAGCTCCCACCAATGCACACTGATGATTTTGCCTTGCTGGATGCCCTGGTAAAGGTTTATTACAAAATAAAACAGCACTCCAGATGTGGTAATGCTCACTGCCTCACGCAGGTTTGGTTTATGCCTCGTCACCACAATGCCTGCCGTTGCTAACAAGGGCAAGATGATGCTGAGTTGTAGCATGGTATCCAGCGTCATAATTATGGACTCACACCAAACAAGCTCTGCGAAGCCGCTTGTGCGACTTGCACACTAAGACGGGTGTCTACACCGAAATAGATGTTGGCCAGCACCAGAATCCAAATCGGAATTAGGAATGATAACGGCGCCTCTTTGATTGTTTCTGTACCGGCTAAGGCAGGTTTGAAATAGGCTGTCTCAACGATACGCCAGACGTACACAATAGCCAATAACGAACCTAACAGGATGAGCAGGGCAACAGGCCACCAGCCATTTTCAATCGCAGCCAGAATCAGATACCACTTACTTACAAAACCAACGGTGAGTGGCACCCCTATTAAACTTAAACCGCCTATTACAATCGCTGCCATGGTGAGAGGCATTTGACGGCCTAAGCCCTGAAACTGACTCAATTGAACACTGCCGATACGGTACATCACTGCACCTAAGGCCAAAAATATAGCGCTTTTCATCAAAGCATGATTAAACAAATGCAATAAGGTCGCCATTAAACCGGTAGCGGTGGTCATACTGAAACCCACTATCATGTAGCCAATCTGCGCGATGCTTGAGTAAGCAAATAAATGTTTAATATTGGTTTGATAGATAGCTGCCGTTGAGGCCACAAATATTCCCGCCAGACCAAGGGCTAGAAACAGTACCTGTAAAGGCAAATGGGTGAAGGAAAAAGAGAGACCAAACACCGAGAAGGTAAAACGAATGAGTAAATAAATGGCGACTTTTGTCGCAGTGGCCGCAAGGAAAGCCGTGACTATCGAAGGTGCATAAGCATAGGCATTAGGCAGCCACAGATGAAGTGGGAACATGGCTAATTTCAGGCAGATGCCAACGATAACAAACGCAAAAGCAGTGAAGACTGTTTTTGTTTGAGCCACTTCTGGCAGACGTCTGGAGAGATCCTCCATATTCAGCGTGCCGGTCACCTGGTACATCAGGCCGATGCCAATCAAAATAAAAGTCGCACCGATAGTGCCCATAATTAAATATTGATAAGAGGCCCAAAGTGCACGTCTATCTTTGCCCAGCGCAATCAAGGCGTATGTCGACAGTGAGGATATCTCCAGGAAAACGAAGACATTAAAAGCATCGCCCGTCGCCACAATGCCAAGCATACCGGCCAGGCATAACAGGTACAAAATATAAAAAAGCGTGTGCCGGTCAGCAGGAATTTCCTGGCGTATACTGGTGTGAGCGGCAAGCAGCACAACCGTACTGATCGCTGAAATAATCAGTAGCAGGAAAGCGTTGAGCTGATCGATACGATATTCAATGCCCCAGGGTGCATCCCAACCACCCAGATCGTAAATAATCGTACCCGACGTCATTACCTGCTGCAGCAACATGCAACTGATCAAAAAGGCTAAACCACTCACTAATAGAGTAAACAGCCATACCAGTCCTGGTCGTGTTAGAAGCAGGCACAAAGGTGCCGCCATCAGCGGAACGATAACTTGCAGGATCGGTAAATGTGCTAACAATCCAGATTATCCTTCTTTTGTATCTCGTCCTCTTCAATACTCCCGTAGGCTTCTTTGATGCGTACGGCCAGCGCGAGCGCCAAAGCCGTCGTGGCAATGCCGACGACAATTGCGGTGAGAATTAAAACGTGAGGTAAGGGATTTGAGTATAGCTTGATACCCTCGGCCAATATGGGGGCAGTTCCACCATCTACCTTAGCCATGCTGATATAAAAGATAAAAACAGATGTCTGGAAAATTGACAGGCCAACAATCTTTTTGATCAGGTTGCCATGGGCGATTACGATATAAAATCCGACCATCATCAGCACCACCACGATCCAGTAATTATAGAGTCCCAGTAGCATTAAAAATCCTTATTTTCTTTGTTCTGCTGATCTTCTCTACGGCCTGCAAAGTTGAAAAAAATAATGATCATAATCGATGCAACCGTGATGCCCACACCCAGTTCAATTAAAAAAATGCCCAGATGTTGGCCCGTAATCGGGTCAGTAGATAATGCGCTGTAATCTAAGAATTCTTTGCCATTCAACAAGGAAACCACGCCAACGCTGCCATACAGTAGAACGCCGGTAGCAGCTAGCAGTTGAATTAACGACTGATTAATCACTCGACGTGCCGTGCTCATACCAAACAACATGGCATAGAGGATAATAGCTGCAGCGAAGATCACGCCTGCCTGAAACCCACCGCCAGGTCCGAAGTCACCATGAAATTGCACATAAAACGCAAATAGCATAATAAAAGGAATCAGCATTTTGATCACAATACGCAGGATTAAATGCTGTTCATGCATTGAATTATTGAGTGAATAAATTTTTGCATCATCATCAGGGCGACGTACCACCAACAAAAGTGCCAATACCCCCATGCCAGCGGTGAAGATAACCACCACCTCGCCAAAAGTATCGAACGCCCTGTAACTTGCGAGCACAGACGTTACGACATTAGGTACACCAATCTCTTGCATTGAGTCGTTAATGTATCGAGGTTCCACATGTTGGTGAATTGGTGCTGCTGCAGATCCAAAATATGGCATATCCAGGGTACCGTAAATCAACAAACCACCCGTGATCATAACCACCACTAGAGCCAGTAAAGGTTTATGGCGTGCAGCATGTTCTGAATGACCTGTCATAGAAATTGTCACCAGCATTAGCAGAGTGGAGATGCCCGCGCCCACTGATGCTTCTGTAAACGCCACATCAACAGCATCCATTACGACGAAAAAACTGGCTGATAACAGACTGTAAATGCCTAGCAGCATAATCACTGCAAACAAATCTTTCATCCAGACAATGGCGAAGGCAACACAGACCAGAAAGGTCAATAAGACGATATCAATTAGTAGTTCGATGACTTCACCTGCTCAATG
Source organism: Arenicellales bacterium (assembly GCA_048550195.1). GTDB lineage: Bacteria > Pseudomonadota > Gammaproteobacteria > BMS3Bbin11 > BMS3Bbin11 > BMS3Bbin11. The sequence continues at coordinate 10,055 of JBLYYR010000033.1, read as the reverse complement.
TCTGGTTTTTAGTCTTTTTCTTGTAAAGACAGGTCATTGCGCATTGCTGCACTGGCTAATGCGTGACTAGCTGTGGGGCTAATAAATAAAGTCATGATTAGGATGATCATGAGCTTGATATCGACGAAAAACTCTGGGTTTTGCAATATTAGCCCGATTAGAATCATCGCAGTAGCTAAAGTCTCTGTCACACCTACTGCATGCATTCGAGTATAAAAATCTGGAAAACGCAAAATTCCAACCCCTCCAGATATACACAGAAAACTGCCTATCAATAAAAACAGTGCGCTAGCGATACCCATGAATATATCCATTATGTATTCTTTTCCATTACTTTTTTCGTTGCACACTTTGTTTAAACATGAATTTGTCGGAATAGCGCAATACGCCAATGACACTAATGAAATTGATCAGGGCGTAGACGATAGCTATATCAAGAAACTCCGGCCGACCCATCACAAAGCCCAACAGTGAAATAAGCAAAACGGTTTTGGTTCCAAACATGTTGACAGCAAGAACACGGTCGTAGAGCGTAGGTCCCATGAACGCACGAATGATCGACATGATCATGACAACCAGTATGGCTATGGTTGCAGTAATTAACATTAGTTTTCCAGTTGAGCGACCCGGCGATCCATTTCACCGGATTTCAGGTCTTTAATCGATTCCTCTAACAAAGCGTGAACCATTATTCGATCATCTTCTAAATTAACGGTAACAGTACCCGGCGTCAGAGTTATAGAGTTTGCGTAGATGACTTTCCCTATATCTGTTTTTGGGCTGGCTGAAATGGTCGCAAAAACAGGTGATATGGACTTATTGCCAAGCCAGATATGTTTTACTACCACTAAATTGGCAAGAATTATTTCTTTAATAAGCCAGGTATAGTAAGCGGGGATTTTTAGCGTGAGATGCACAGGTTGAGATTCGTGATCAATCACATCCATTCGGTGTGCCATGTATAAAACAAAGGCGACGGAAATTACCCCAAGCGACAGCATATAGAAGGAGTTGTGTTGCGAATTAAGCAACCAGAATGCTGATAACGATATCGATAGAATTATTGTATGTCGCATTCGTGTCGAACTACTTTAGAGAGCGGAATAAGTTCATGCTCGCGTGAATTCTATAATATACAAAATTAATATCCATGCTTTCACCTGCTCCGGTGTTGTCGCTAATGACTGACAGGATGCCAGTAATAACTGATTATCATCCTGATCGACTTTTTCAGATGCAGAAGCTGAAATTGATATGATTGACGCGATAACTACTACTGATAGATAAAGACTAATTTCCACTAAATGCCTGCCATTAGCCAGATCATACTGTTCTATATTGTGAAGTGAGAAAGTGCTTGCGGGATATGGCATATGTATATATTAAGTCATGTAATTGGCATTGTAATAAATTTAGCTTACTTGCTAAATATACGCAAATTCGTAATTTATTGTGATAATCATCGAAAAATACGATCAGGGTGTTCAATGGTCTGCTGTCGAGGCGTGGCAGACAAAATCAGAGTAATTGGCAGGCCGCTTGGATTTCTCCTAAGCGGACATTTTGTGAAAGTGTAAACCGCCGCTGTCGACCGATTGAAACCGCAGCCCAAATCGGACGTTCATCTGAGGTCAATGACTCCATGATTCAGAAACGAAATCAACAAAAGCTCGTACTTTTGTAGAAACCAGTTTGCTGTATGGATATACAACATATAGCCCTGTAGTCATCGGCGTGTATCGGTCCAGGACGGTTTCCAATCTCCCTTCTTTTAAAGCACTGGCTATCATAAATGTCGGCCCTATGAATATGCCGCTACCATTCTGCGCTGCATTCATCAGTATATTCCCCATACCTGAACGAAGGTTGCCATTCACTTTAATACTGATGTCTTTCCCCTGATCATCTTTGAACAGCCAGTTATCCGGATGAGGCAACTGTGAATAGATCAGGCAGTTATGTGTTTCGAGTTCACTGGGATGTTCGGGCTTACCATGCTTCCTTAGGTATTCGGGTGATGCGCAGGCATGTAAGCCACATGGCATAAGCAGTCGCGAGGTCAAGCTCGAATCTTCAAGCTCCCCAACCCTAAGCGCTACATCGATACCCTCTTCTACAAGATTCACCAACCGCCCTGAGACATGAATATCCAGTTCAATCCTGGGAAATTGCCGTTGAAAGCTCAGCAGTACATCAGGAAGTAATGATATAGCAAGGCTCTCGGGGGCCAAAATCCGTAACCGGCCTTGTGGTTCACTTTGTAAGGGTAAGACTGATTGCTCAGCCTCTCGCACGTCTGACATGATCCGATGCGAATAACTCGCAAATACCTCCCCTGCATGAGTGAGGTGTAGACGCCGGGTGGTGCGGTGAAGAAGCTGAACCCCAAGATGTCGCTCGAGGAGAGAGACTTGCTTACTCACTACGGGCCTGGATATACCCAGTGCTTCGGCTGCAGCTGTAAAACTGCCATTCTCAACAACAGCAGAAAATGTCCCGAGATAAGGAAGAATATTCATATTAGTTACTATTTAGAAACAAATAGTTTCTTTTTACCATGTTTATGCCGCATTTATAACTATATATACTCATTTGTAACGTAATTCAGACCATGAGCTGTACTCGAATCACCGGGTATAAACAAAGAACTTATTTAGGAGAATATCATGATGAAAAATACTGATAATACATACGGGGGTGTCGCTAAAAGCTTCCACTGGCTGGTATCCCGGTGAGCTTCTTTGGGTTATTCGAATTCCCTGTTTTTCTGGATAAGGATCCAGAGCTAGCGAAAACATTTCTCACCATACATCGCACCGTGTGGATAATACTTGTAATTGCAGTGATCGGTCACGCAAGTGCTGCATTGCATCACCACTTTATTAAGAAAGACAACGTATTGAAGCAAATGACTACTGGTGCGTGATCACCAAAGTCAAACATTTAATTAACTTAGAGGATGAACAAATGAAACGATTATTTATACTATCAGTTTTTATCGTTTGCTTATTACTTTCGTCAATAGCAACGGCCTCAAACTCTCCAACAGAGGAACCGATGGGGGGAGAACCGTTCGGCCACAGTGTAAAAAATGTTGGTGATGGTTTGTACGTGTTCCGCTGGTGGGTGTATCGAAGTATCTTTATGGTCACTGATGAGGGGGTTATCGTTACCGACCCGATGAATCCGAAAGCAGCTAATCTGTTGCTCGGTGAAATTCGCAAGATCACTGACAAGCCGGTTAAGTATGTTGTCAATAGCCACAATCATCATGACCATATTTCTGGCGGTATGGTGTTCAAGGATCAGGGAGCGACATTCATCGCTCACAAAAATGTTCTGAAGGAATTAGGTGATCATCCCAGCCCTGCGACACCTCTACCTGACATCACATTTGAGGATGAATATACAGTGCAGTTAGGTGGCAGGACACTGGAACTAAAATACTTCGGCCCGAACCATGGTGAAAGTCTGGTCGTAATGCGTCTGCCAAAAGAGAAGATACTGTTTATTGTGGATATCGTTACACCACGAAGAGTAGCATTCAGAACCATGCCAGATTTCTGGCCAGATGAATGGGTCAGATCGCTGAAAGAAATTGAACAGACGGATTTTGACTATGTTATTTCAGGGCACGGACCTGAAACTCAACCAGCAATCGACCCTGCTTCGATAGTTGCAGAGCAACGTGTCTACCTGGAAGACTTGATGACGGCAGTAAAAAAAGCAATGGATTCTGGTACTCATAACCCTGATGTACTCAGAAAAACCGTGAAACTTCCTAAGTACAAAAACTGGCAATACTACAATGAATGGCTGCCGATGAATATTGAGCGGATTTGGGCTTATTACCATATGGGTTGGTAATCACTTCCTAGGTGGGGCAAGCTGTTGATTCGTTCAGAATCTTGCCCCATCATGAACTGGTTTTATTGAGCGTCCGTTTTTGCTGTGGGTTCAATTTTTCCATGAAAATGACCGCTTAGGAGAAATCTAAGCGGTATTATGATTTCTTCATTTTTAACCGCCATGTCTCGTAAGCAGCTAACCAAAAGCATAGTTCTTGATGGCTTCGTTCATCATGTCTGGATGGGCTGTTTCCAGCCAAAAGTAGATGTGGAAGAAAATATTGACGAGTAAAACCTTGTTTACTATAAGCCCCCTGCCCTGAAGTATTTTCAACAATAACTCTCTGTACCTTTTGCATTTCAGGCCTTTTTTGATGCGAGCTACATTTGTCCCGATTGTATTGCCAGAGCATGTGCCCCAATTTGTAATGCCCGCACGCGCGATTCTATCTCAGCTTCTCGAGTAATTGATTTTATTTCGCAGCGATAAACTCATGCCCGTTGCAGCAGATGTAAGCCAAAATACTGTGGCATGGGGGATGCTGGCGTCGGGAGGGGGAGGCGAACCCCCTGTATTTCTGCACGTTGGGGTCAGATTTGAATTAAGACTTTTTAATTCAAGTCTGACCCCTTTAACTAGGAATTAAAAAAAAGCGCCGTGCTTTAAAAAAAATAGGACTTTTATTTTTCCTTATAACTCAATGAGTTACAAGACAATGTGGCGTCCCCAAGGGGGTTCGACCTTATCCCCCAGATAAATGCCACTTCACAGATTTTTATAATTTAACGTCTTATCAACAAGTTACATTTTACTTGTTCCCGTAATGGGATCATGCTAGCATCCAAAAATGAGGGTTATCGCAAAATCCATGCTCAGACTATTCTGGGAAAGCAGCCCAAAATACCGTGATGCGAAAAAGCAGATGACTGAATGGTATAACTACTGCTCAAATGCAAAGTGGAACTCTCACCACGAGTTGAAAGCAGACTTACGTAACGCGAGCATAGTAAAAAATAATCGTGTTGTCTTTAACGTTTGTGGGAATAAATACCGAATCGTTGCATTAACAGATTACACAAGGCATGGAATACTTATACGATTTGTGGGTACACATAAGCAATACGATGAAATTACTGATATAGAAAATATATGAGGTTCACAATGAAACTAAAGCCAGTTAAAAATAAAACTGAGTTAAAAAATGCGTTAATACGTATTGATAAACTTTGGGGTGCTAAACCAAATACCGAAAAAGGTGATGAACTCGATATACTGATGTTATTGGTTGAAAGGTATGAAGAAGAACATTATCCAATACCACCCTCTGATCCTATTGAGGCAATTAAATTCTTAATGGAGCAGAAAGCACTGACGAGAAAAGACCTGGAGCCGTATCTGGGTACACGAGCCCGTGTCTCTGAAGTGCTGAATAAAAAGCGTAACCTTACGCTCCCCATGATAAAGAGGTTGCATGAAGGTTTAAATATCCCCTATAACTGCCTGATTGATTAAAGTCAGTGAATACGTGTCAACATATATGGGTAATCTGGATTCATGCAAGCTCTTTATTTCTTAATATATAGAGGTTAATCGATGGATTGTATTATTATCCAGAAACAACATATACAGCTTCTACGCGCTGGTACCGTGTCATTCGTGTCTGGGCAAAAGAGCATGGATATTGAATCGAAGTTTTAGTGTTGTTAGCTGGCATTTGCAATGCCAGCGATAAGCCCGTCATAATGGAAGATGGCTACTCCACAAGCTAAAAATCGCCCGATTCCCAGGTTTTGTCGAATCACGGCTCCAGTGGGCCAAGGAGCCGAAGGGAGATGAACCGGTTCTTGTCAATCTCCCCTACTTTATTTTCTCGATTTTATTCATTAGGTAAGTTTGGTCAAAAAACTCCTGTTCAGGGCCATATAATCTCAGATAGACAAAGAAGGATTGGTCTTTATTGGTCTGAATCCAGTTATTTTCTTTCCCTTTTGGCGCTTCGGGCCCAAAAAACAGATCGACTGAGCCATCACTGTTCGTAACTAACGCCTCTGAGCGTGAAGAGATATCTGAACGTCTGGTCTCATTGCGAATTATTAAACGGTTGGCTATGTCATAAACCGTAATGGACCAGAAGTTTGCTGCTGGCGGATTTGGCTCGATGTGGAGGCTGTAGTTATTGCCTCCCATCAGTGCATTGCCATCCGCATCGTAATAAGATCCCAGATAGGCAGAACCTTCCCCTGCAACTCTGGATACCATTCCTGCAGATGTAGTCACCGCTTCAAATGTATAAGAAGTACGTTCGTTAAACATGGAATAGGTTTCCAAATCTATCTTAGGATCCATTCCAGCCATGGCATCTTCCCATCCAGAATCAGTACCATAGAGTGATGAAGAAAATTTCTCTTTGGTTTTATTAAATGCGGTGGCTTGAGCCATAGCCATTCCAGTTTTCACACCTTCCAACAAGATTTCTTTTTGATACGCTGTTGGGTTAAATGACTTTCCTTTCTCGATGCCAAAGTCTCTTAACCAGGCGTAGAAAAAGCGATCGCGATCGGCCATAGGTTCTTTTTGCACATACTCATTTACCAACTCCCAATATTCCATACCGATAGGCTGGGTGCCTATGGCAACATCATCTCCCGATTTTGGATTGAAACTAACATATCTTGTTTTTGGTGGATTGGCAGCATCAGATAATTTGTAAGCGGTGACTGCAGTTTTTAGTTTTTCTGCCTCTGCTCCTACACCCAAGACTCGGTAAAAATACAACAACATAAAAGTATCGTTATGTATTATTTCACCTTTAAAATCTTTCGGATATTCCTGACCAGGCCCAACAAAAAGAAGACTTTCTTTTATTCCTGAGCCAATTTCTTTAATCGGCTCTTGCCAGGCATTATTAGCCACACCAAAAACGCTTCCTGCGGGAATATTAACAACCAAAGGGCCTGTAGCAGATAAGTCTACTCCAGATATAGTATATGGTGTCGTAACATTCGCTGTAAGAAAAGGATAAACAGCATCATATCCTTCGTATAGACCTATGACAGGCTCTGCATCATCATTTAACCCTAAGTTCTTATTTGTAGCCTTGTACGACTGATAAAAACTAGTTATCGGCATGGCCCAAAGCGTAAGCTGAGATGCACGTTGTAAATCAATTTCTCGATTCAATTTTGCAGCCGAAGCTTTAGTTATAGTCTGGTCTTGATATTCAATTTTTCCCAGATAGGTATCCTGCGTGGTCTCAGCCACCGCTGTAGTGATCAGACCCGATAGCAGGATTCCTGCCAGAGCCAGCTTCAAAGGAAGTATTGTTTTCATGTTGATTTCTCCAAATTTAATTTTATACATACTAAAGCAATTTTTTTACCAGACCTCCAATCATTCTTTAACAAGTGGTGGACTAACCCATTTTCCTTCAAGTGCCTCTTTTTTGGGGCCATAAAGTCTCATCACAGTATAAAAAGGGCCATCGGGAGCTGGGAGCCAATTAGCTTCCAACTCTTTCCCTGGAGATTCTTTTTGTACATAAAGGGTTAATGAGCCGTCCTCATTAAAAACAAACTGCTCCATCATAGGAGAATTAAGAAGATACCTGTTCAAAGGGTTATCTATAAGCAGCTGTGTTTTGCCGTCATACATAGTAAAAGACCAGAATGCTGTTACTGGTGGAAATTCACCTTTTTTAAATGTTAATTTATATTTATTCTTTGAAGCGTCTAATGGAGTACCCTGATCATCTGCCAAATAGGTAGGATAGATAGCTTCCTCTCCTGAGTTTCCATATATACCCATTTGTGCAGCAGTTGCACGCAGGATAAAGAAGTCATTTAATTTGTAGTTTTCTTTTGCGCTTTTATTTAAAAAATCTCTTGTACCAAATACTTTTGCACTCGACAGCGGATCAGTAGATTCTTTTTTTCCAAATTCTTTTATCGCTGAAAGGCCCTCTTTAGCACCTTCTGCTAAAGCATTTTGAATCTCTGGAGATAATGTTTTGATGTCAAATTTATCCTCATTACCCAATCCAATCTTTGCAAACCTTTTCATAAGGGCTTGCTCTTCTTGAGGTGTTGTCACAAGTGTCAACATAAAGTCCAAATAATCAAATGACTGGGCAGTAAACTCTGCGCCTTCTTTCCACTTTGGAAAATCAATAGCTACTGCTGCAGGTGGGGCTTTCGTTCCAAGAAAAGTACTTAATGGCTCAACACGATAAGCATCTTGAATTATTTTAAGACTATCTATATCTCCGGGGTTAAAGAGTTGTGTACGGTGTATGCTAAAAAGAAATTGTGTTTCAAAAGGAATGACCTTTGTAATACCCGCTGGTACTTCTCCCTTCCAATCAGGCCCTGCCAGGAGATATTTACCCGGGACATTTCCAGTTGCCACTGTACTGATATAAGCGGCATTATGCGTATAGAGGTCAATGAGTTGCGCTTCATAAAATCGCTCTTTTTCTATCTCCGGAATGGTGAAGACAACCGGCTCAGCCCTCATATCTACCCATGTCATACAATAAGGCGTGTCTGAATTTGGAGTAATAATAGTTTTATCTTCAGGGGTAAATACTCTAGCTACACATCCTAGATTGTTAAAATCCCCTTTATATTCAGGAGATTTTTTATCGACAGCATAGTCGTACATCGTTTTGTAGTTGAGTACTAAATGAAAGCCGTAAAAAAGCCTCTTTGGCAATTTGTTTTGCCTCATTTGGAGTAAGCGTTGCTTCTTTAGCAGTATCTTTAGCGTCTTTCGAACAGCCTGATAATATTATTATCAAACTAGCCAGTGCTATTAAATAGATATTTTTCATTTTATATTCATTTGTTTTTTGCTGATCTGATGATTTTTTTGTTAGTACATATAAGGGATCAAGACTCGCTGGATCTGGTTAACTGTTAAGGGCACCTCTATTTATTATGGATAGATCAGATTGCATCAAAAATTTTTCATATCAAGGCAAGGATCGCACGGCCGTTCAATGACATCCTGTCATCACGGCACTTGTATGTCCATATACATCGTAATAGCTAGCTATTGCGAAGATTCTTAACGCAGAGATGGATGATTTTGGATGTGAGATGAATATTCATGAATAAATAAAGGCGCCCTTAAATCAGCGGCTCGGCTTTTTTCCGCTAGATTTATTTGTTAGCTGGCCAGGGTGCCAACGGCGCGTATTCCTTTAATATATCAGCTTCTGCCTGACAATCTCGCGTAGGTTGTGAACCCTTGGCACGAGCGGCTTTAAGTTCATCCCTGGCGGCTTCTATCGCTGCGCGAAATTCTGGGTCGGAGTGTAACCTGGCAACCGAAGCAGTGCCCAGTGCATGGCATGTGCCATGAATTTTTGAATATCAGATGTACCCTCAGCGTCTTTTGGTGTGTCATTAATCAAGCGCTAGACAAAACGTAGCAAGATAAGCGTTAAGATTATTGCGCCGAACGACTTGTGCATTCCTGCGGCTTGTATTTTTTCCGTACCTTTTGGCATAGAAGCCATGATGTTGCCAGCTACGATTGAGAAACTAGGCATTAGAAGCAGTAACCAGTGGAATCCTTTTGCTATAGCACGTATGTATTTTCAGTATTCTTTAACATTAGGTATCACCGGTCAGCTTTGTATGAGAGCCATCACAAAAAGGTTGGTTTCCGGTTTTTTTACAGCCGCATAAATACACTGTTTCGTTTTTCTCTGCAGTAATTGCAACGGGCTGGAAATCTGTTCCTTGATGTGAGCCATCACAAAAAGGTTGATTTTTACTTCGACCACACGCACACCAGTAGTAGGTCTCTCCTGCTTCAACTTCAACTACATAGGGTTCGTTTTGTGGGCTTATTGGTTCAGACATAATTTTCTCCTAATAGATTTTAGATATGATTTAAGAAATATTCTCCCGCCCATGCGGAAGTATGAAGTCAATTTCGGGTCCCTTTGGTACAATACCGGTCGGGTTGATTGAACGATGACTGGCGAAATAGTGATACTTTATGTGATTCATGTTGACCGTTTCTGCCACGCCGGGAACCTGGTAAAGCTCACGTGTGTAGCCCCATAGATTCGGATAATCCATCAGTCGTTTTTTGTTGGTTTTAAAGTGGTTGTAATACACCGCATCAAAACGCACGAGGGTTGTAAAAAGGCGCCAGTCTGCTTCAGTAATTTGATCACCGACAAGATAACGCTGTTT
>JBLYYR010000032.1:0-26990 GCA_048550195.1 Arenicellales bacterium | reverse complement strand
GGCCCGTTACTTCAATGTTCCTGAAGAAATACAGCCACTGGTCAAGGCAATGACTACCGCTGCGGACGTTATTTTCTGGCTAATAATTGCTGCGATGGTTTTCCTGGTAGTGGTGACACGTAAGACCAACAGCAAACTTTACTGGCTGCTGGTTGTTCCATCCATCCTGCTGCCGCTGTTCTTTCTCATCGACTATTCTGCCTGGTTATGGTGGTATGGCCATACCCTCAACGATATGGGTGCCTTTACCGTCAAGCCCTTCATGCCTACCGTATTCGGTGATGGCAAGGTAGCGCAGTTCACAACCCATTCTTATCCAGCCATCGGTTTCGGATTAATGATTCTTTTCTCTGCTCTGCTGATCGTGGCCGCAAACCAGCGCTATAAACAGTTTAATGTCGACAAGTAGAGCTGATGGACACTTCCGTCAGGCATGTGGATAGAAGGACTCAAATAGACAGCTGGGCTTGCAGGCTCGTTCTACTTTGCCTGCTTGCACCGCTGTCACTGATGGCAGAAGACAAGCTTCCTTTACAGGCTTTGGTCGACGAGGCTGAAGAAGGTGCCGTCCTGTTACTTGAACCCGGTACCTATGTCGGGCCCATTTTAATCGACAAACCCCTGACGCTGGACGGCAAAGGCAAGGTAACAATCAATGCTGGCGGCAAGGGCAGCGTCATTGTGCTGGATACCGATGGTGCTGTTATACGTAATCTGCATCTTACAAATTCAGGTGAATCACACAATGACATCGATTCGGGTGTTCAGATACGCGGCAACTTTAACGTCGTCAGCGACAACCTCATTGATGACTGCCTGTTTGGCGTCGACCTGCAACAGTCAGAAAACAATATCGTACGTCGCAATACCATCAGTTCCAAACCCTTCGAACTGGGCACTCGTGGAGATGCCATACGCCTCTGGTACAGCTTCGAGAACAAGGTTGTTGAAAACACAATCCATGACTCACGCGACACGGTAGTCTGGTATTCGGCAAACAACACCATTTCACGCAACACTACCTCTGACAGTCGTTATTCATTACACTTTATGTATTCCCGTTACAACCTTGTTGAAGACAATAACTATTACAACAACACGGTTGGAATATTTCTAATGTATAGTGACGGTGTTGTTATCAGGAACAACACGATCGCACATGCATCCGGTGTTACCGGTGTAGGGATTGGTTTCAAAGAAACATCAGATGTGACAGTTGAAGGAAACAGAATACTTTATTGCGCCAGTGGACTTTATATCGATGTATCGCCCTTCCAGCCGGATACAATTAATACGTTCAGCAACAACCTGATTGCCTATAATGGGATTGGCATCCGTTTTCTGAATGACTGGACTGGCAATGAATTCAGGGCTAACCGATTTATCGACAACCTTACCCAGGTTGTTGTTTCCAGCGGCATGACGGCCAACCGTAATCTATGGGAAGGTAATCACTGGAGTGACTATGAAGGCTTCGATGAGGACCAGAACGAGATTGGTGACACCGCGTATGAACTATATGTTTACGCGGACAGGATATGGAAAGATTTACCCTACGCACAGTTCTTCAAGGGTTCTCCGCTGCTTGAAGTAATGGATTTTCTTGAACGGCTGGCACCTTTTACTGAGCCCCATATCCTTGTTCGTGACGAAACGCCGGTAAAGCAAAGGGTACTGGCACAGATCGAAGAGAAGGCACAAGTAAAAGATTCACTGGACATTCTCCGTAAAAGTCTTGGCAGATAAATAATATTGATGTGAAAGACTAATGGCCAAAAATAATAAATTACCACCTCGCAAGGAAAAAGCACGCAGGAAGTTCATCCGCACGGTTGCTATGGGCATAGGCGTTGTCGGCATTTCCTTACTTGGTTACCTTCCTGTACTTGGGCGATGGCACAAACGCATCAGGCCGCCCGGTGCGCTGAAGGAACAGGAGTTTCTCGCTTCCTGCATCAAGTGCGGGCAGTGTGTGCAGGTATGCCCTGTAAATGCCATTAAACTGGCTGACCTTGACGAGGGTTTTGGCATAGGTACTCCATATATTGATACTCGTGAGCAGGCCTGCGACTTTTCCTGTGACGGCCTGCAATGTGTACTCGCCTGCCCTACTGGTGCATTGACACACCACATCAATTATCCACATGAAACGGATATGGCGATTGCCCGGGTGGTCAATGAAAACCTGTGCCTTGCTGTGCTGGGTAAAGGTTTCAAGGGGTCTGCACGAGGAGACTCATTCAAAGGCAAGTTGCGCTATGAGGACGTCGACCGCTGGAACCCGATCAGGGTCAATGAGTATCCCTATGACCTGGAATTATGCGACCTCTGTGTCAGACAGTGCCCGATCGAGATTCGTGCCGATCAGTGTGCAGCGGGTAAACCGCCGTCAGGAGATGAAAACCAGTGCCCGCCTGAACGTGCAATTAAACTGGAAACGATTGCCGGCGAAGACGGTGTCCTCCGCAAGCGGCCGGTAATACTGGATGGGTGCGTCGGCTGCGGTGTCTGTGAAATGATCTGTCCGGTCGAGCCTTCTGTTTTTGTCATGGACGGCACAGAAAGTCGGGGGATGACGGCATGAAACACCTGATCAAGTCGGTCGCAGTACTGCTCGGTGCTGATCCCAAACGGCCTGTAGCGGATGATTACACTCCAGAAGCCAAAACTTTGCATGCCGAACAGAAGGCAGACAAGACAAGGATTGCTGCCATTCATGCGGAGATAGCTCACAAGGCACAGAACAAAATACCTGAGAAATGGCGACGTCGAAGATGGACAGTACTCATTCTGACTAATCTCTTATTTGTGCTTTCCTATCAGCTTGACATACAGATCCTTGAGGGAGCACTGACAGGATCACGCTTTGTTGGGTTTCACATGGCAGACCTGAATTCTGCCCTGCAGGTTATGCTCGCTTACAAGGAGGTTGTGCTCAATCTTCTTATCGGCACCACCACGGTATTAATATTATGGTGGCTGCTGGGCGGGCGTACTTTCTGCTCCTGGGTGTGTCCCTATCACCTGCTCGCCGAGTGGACAGAAATGGCACACGATTACCTGGCGAAAAAGAAAATCATCACAGACCATCCGTTTGATCGCAGGGTGCGTACCTATTTCTGGATTGTTTTCGCAGTACTTGCCTTTGTTACCGGCTATACAGTGTTTGAGACCATTTCACCGACCGGTATACTGAGCCGCGCACTGATCTACGGTCCGGGCATTGCCCTTGTCTGGGTAGCTACTCTGTTGCTGTTCGAGGTCTTCTATTCAAAACGGGCCTGGTGTCGCTATGCCTGTCCGATCGGCCTGACCTATGGTCTGGTTGGCGCGGTTTCTCCACTTAAAGTGACCTATAACCTGGCTAACTGTTTTCATGAAGCCGAGTGTAAAAAAGTATGCGAGGTGCCGCATGTACTCGATGTGGTTATAAAAGGCCGTGCTACCGATATAGATATGTTCATCGGCGCTGACTGCACACACTGCGGCCGCTGTGTTGATGCCTGCCCCACCAACTCACTCAACCTTGAATTCAAAGGACTGGGGCAATTGCTTAAATGACTAATCCCCATTTCTCACCACCTGTCTGCTGTGGTCGCCGGTCCATTCGCTGTGACGGAGCGTACTCGCTCCTGCCGGTTCGACATAATGCCGGTTATGCCTTCACCGTCATCCACTGTATGCGCCCCGCCACAACGGCGTCTCGACAACCTCACTACGAAAGGCGGTAAGAAATGGGGGTTTGCTTCAGACAGGTTTCCAAACAGTTTCGCCGGGTCAGGGTGCTAAATAAAATTGACCTCGATATTAATCATGGTGACCGCATTGCGCTGGTGGGTTCCAACGGTGCCGGCAAGACAACACTGATACGCTGCCTGTTGGGTGAGTATAATTTCCAGGGAAAAATCACCATCGATGGCCTTGAACCGAGGGCAAATCGAACCGAAGTCCTGAAACATATTGGTTTTGTCCCGCAATTATCTCCGCCTTTAAAAATGCCGGTCGGACAATTAATTAAATTTGCTGCAGGTGTCTGTGAATCGAAGCCAGAAAGGATGGTCGAAATATGCAGTCAACTCGGACTGGATATTAAACAGATAAGACATCGACCTTTCAATAAACTCTCCGGTGGCCAGAAACAGAAACTACTGATCAGCATAGCACTGGGCAGAGATACGAATCTGCTGGTGCTGGATGAACCGGCCGCCAACCTGGACCCGGAAGCCAGGCATACCTTTTTTCAGTTACTTGCAGAAAAGCAGCAGCATACGGCGATGATCATCTCCAGCCATCGGCTGGACGAGGTCGCTGCACTGGTTAATCGTGTGGTTGAGCTGGATCAGGGCGATATCGTACTCAATGATCATGTCGCAGACCAGATTAATCTGACCAGTGTGCTGGTTTGTCGCCTGAACCTGAACCGTTCCAGTTCGACCTTTGCAGAGACTATTCGCGAATGGGGCTTTGTTGACAGTGACGACGGAAAAGTCTGGCAGGGCGAGATTGCCGGCCCCGACAGACTCAGATTTCTTGGCGTGCTGTCACGTTATGCGGCACTGTTAAATGGCATTCACCTCGATGAGAAAGAAGAAGGACAGGCTGATGATAAAGCGCATACTGCTTAGTTTTTTCTTTCTCTTCCTTTCAGCCTGCTCGCCGGAAGAGACCAGTGGGCCGGGAGAAGTTCGTTGGGATCGTGAAACATGTACGCATTGCAATATGGCAGTGGGTGACCGTCACTATGCAGCGCAGGTACGTGGCGCGCCGGAAGGAGAGAAAAAAAAGTTATATAAATTTGATGATATCGGCTGCGCCATTATCTGGCTGAAAGATCAGTCATGGAAAGATGGGTCAGGAACTGAAATCTGGGTGAAAGATCACCGTAATAGCGAATGGATCGATGCCCGAAAGGCAAGTTATATAAAAGCGAGAATTAGCCCGATGAATTATGGACTGGGGGCACAGACGGAAGTTACTGAAGGTGCTCTTGATTACACACAGGCAACAGCGTACATCATGGTGAGCGAAAAAGAACACCATCAGCATGGTGGCCTTAACCCGGCGAACCGATAATGAAGCATTTATTCCTCGCAGCTAAAACGGACATCAGTGAATCTCTACGATCGCGCTGGTTCATGATTTATACACTGGTATTCGGCGGCCTCATCGTTGCACTGTTCATGTCCGGTCTGACTGAGTCACGTGTGATGGGGTTCAGTGGCCTGTCCCGCGTGCTGGTCACCTACCTGCAGATCACTATGGCCATTCTGCCTGTGTTCGTGCTAATTACAACGGTGCGCTCGGTTGCCGGTGACCGTGAAGCCGGCGTGTTCGAATATATGCTGTCGCTGCCCGTCAGTCTGTTCGCCTGGTTCTGGGGGAAAATGCTCGGTCGCTTCGTCGTTGTCTTTCTGCCTGTAGCATTGGCCATGTTTGTGGCTGTCGGCTGGGGCATAGCTAAAGGCATTGAGATACCCTGGACTCAGGTTATCTATTACACCGGTTTCCTGTTATCGCTGGCCGGATGTTTTCTCGGCATCGGCATGCTGATATCGACACTGGCGAGGACTTCTGATGTCGCCACCGGCATCGCCTTTATTATCTGGCTGGGCCTGTTACTGTTCATGGATCTCATTTTACTTGGCATGCTGATCCGCCAGGGTATGCCATCGGAAACGGTCATTGCCGTCGCACTATTCAATCCAATGCAGGTGTTTCGTACAGCCGCGATGATGCTGTTTGATCCGCAACTGGTATTGCTGGGGCAGTCTGCTTACGTGATACTGGATAACTTTGGTAAAACCGGTTACATCCTGTGGGCCCTGTTCTACCCGATTGGCCTGGGAACACTCTGCGCCTGGATTGGCTATCAGATTTTCAAACGCGGCGACCTTCCCTGAAACACAAACGGATATCGGGGATATGCTGCCTTTTTTAACACTGTTCAAGTCGGTAAAAACTTGACAAAACAACCAAAAACAGGGATATTGCTCGGTTTTCTGCGACAAGACCCAGTTTCAAGAGGATTAGACATTGGCAAATTCACCACAGGCACGTAAACGTGCTCGTCAAAACACCGTACGCCGTACACAGAATCACAGTCAGCGTAGCATGATGCGCACCTATATCAAGAGCGTCTACGCTGCTATAGAAAGCAAAGATAAAGAAAAAGCACTTACCGCCTACCATTCAGCAGTTTCAGTCATTGACCGTGCTGCCAAACGCGGCCTGCAACACAAGAACAAGTCAGCTCGTCTGAAAAGTCGGATGAATGCACGCATTAAGGCAATGGCGTAGATTTATTCATTTCTTCGCTATGCTGTAGAGGGCCGGTCAGACGACCGGCTTTTTTTATTGTGCTGATCTCACGCAACGTGAGTCTTTCGCACTTCATGTACAATTTCATTTCTGCAGGCCTTTCAGACCTTCACCTTTTGGGCCAGTCTTCGCATGTCTAAATCTGCTCGAGGTAAGTTCTCAGCTTAAAGCCTGGTGTAAGTTCTAATTCGCCGCAAAGGCACGCCTACCCCAAGACTAAAACCTACCCGATGTGGATTTGAGCAGGCGAATGCAATGAAGGAACGAAAACTCACAGCCGGGCACCAGCTCAATATCACAGCACCACCATATTGTCCCGATGTATCAACTCCGCTTCATCCACATAACCTAGAATCGATTCAATCCGGCTACTGGCATGCCCAATTATTTTTTTTGCTTCAACTGAAGAATAATTAACCAGACCATGGGCGACTTCTCTGCCCTCATGGTCAAGGCAGCGCACCATATCGCCACGGGCAAAGATGCCGTTTACCGCGGTAACACCAACGGGTAATAAACTGCGGCCTGATTCACGCAATACTTTTACTGCACCGTTGTCCAGCAACAGGTCCCCGCATGACTGCATATGTGTTGCCAGCCACTGTTTTCGTGCGGCGACTCTTCCTGCAGCCGGCACCAGTAGTGTGCCATGCACTTCACCGTCATGCAGGCGCAGCAGGATATTCTCTGTGCGTCCATTCACAATATGGGTACGCGCGCCAGATCTGGCTGCCCGCCCGGCGGCACGAATCTTGGTAAGCATGCCGCCGCGACCGAGGCTGCCGCTGTCGCCAGCATAGCTTTCAAGCTCAGTCGACCCCGCTTTTGCCTGTTTAATTAAGGTGGCGTCAGAAAACGTCCTGGGATCACGATCAAACAGGCCGTCCTGATCAGTCAGAATGAGCAGACGATCAGCTTCGACCAGGTTGGCAACCATCGCCGCCAGGCTGTCATTGTCGCCGAAGCGGATCTCATCGGTGGCGACTGTATCGTTTTCATTGATGACAGGAATTACATTCAGTTTAAGCACTTCGCGCAGGGTCCCCCGCGCATTGAGATACCGTTTTCGATTAGACAGGTCTTCATGGGTCAGTAAAATTTGTGCGGTATGCAGATCATACTGCTGAAATACCGATTCATAGAGCTGGATCAAACCCATCTGACCGATGGCTGCGGCGGCCTGCTGCTGGTGCAGGGCATGTGGACGCTTCGTCCAGCCGAGACGCTGCATGCCCGCGGCAACCGCGCCGGAAGATACCAGTACGATATGGATGCCCTGATTCTGCAGCTGGGCCATTTGCTTCACCCAGCCAGCTATCGCCTGCTCATCGAGACCCTTACCGTCGGCTGTCAGCAGCGCACTGCCAATCTTGATTACCCAGCAAGGGTTATTGCTGTTGCGCTTTTGTATTTTATCTTCAGTTGCCATCTTTACTCTTCAGTACAGAATATCTTAAATGTAATTACGTGTTACGTGTTACGTGTTACGTGTTACGTGTTACGTGTTACGTAAAATATAATACCTAATACCACTGCTGTCCCCTAGACTTTTCATTGCCATTTTTATTCTGAACGCGCATCAGACAAACAGCAGAAACACTTTCCTCTCGCAGGGCCCACAGAGAACGCAGGGAAAGCAAAAGAAAGAATATTTTGATTTACAAGAAAAATTCCTTTGACCTCCCTGCGAACCCCGCGAGAGAACTTCTTTTTGTTCTTCAGGTTTGGGAAGGCTGTTTTTCATGTCTCCGAAGCCTTTAAGCTTCCGTGAAAGCAGAACAATCAACGCTTACTCATCCATTGATATTTCTTTGTGGGACAGCAATGACCTAATACCTGTAACTGTTTCAGCCTTCCAGTTCTTCCTGCCGACGTAGCAGCCATTTCATAATTGCCTGTACCAGTTCCGGGCAGCCTTTACCGGTAGCGGCAGAGATCATGAACAACTCACCCTGCCAGTCCAGTTCCTCAACAATCTGCTGGCGAATTTTCTGTAATTCATCATCAGGCAGCAGATCTGTTTTATTCAACACCAGCCAACGTGGACGATCCAGCAATGCTTCATCAAACTGCTGCAATTCATTTATCAGGGCACGAATGTTGGCAATGATGTTGTCCTGCCCCTCCGGCGGCATGATATCAACCATATGCAGCAATAGACTGGTACGGGACAGATGGCGTAGAAACTGGATACCCAGCCCTGCACCTTCTGAGGCTCCTTCTATCAAGCCCGGTATATCCGCCATAACAAAACTGCTGCCCTCATCAATCCTGATCACACCCAACTGGGGATACATGGTGGTAAAAGGATAATCTGCCACTTTTGGATGGGCACGGGAAACAGTTCTTAATAAGGTAGACTTTCCCGCATTGGGCAGGCCAAGCAGCCCGACATCAGCCAGCAGGCGCAGTTCCAGTAACAGACCACGCTGATCACCGGGCCTGCCGGGGATAGTTTTCGTTGGCGCGCGATTGGTGCTGGACTTGAACCGGGTATTACCGAGACCGCCCTGTCCGCCCTTCGCCACCAGCAGCTCATAGCCATCAGAGACCACATCACCAATCATTTCTCCAGTGCCTGCATCAGTAACTATGGTTCCGACCGGAACCTTCACATACAGATCATCGGCGCCGGCACCGGTACAGTTAGCACCTCGCCCTTTCTCACCGTTTTTTGCCCTGAAGCTTCGTGTGTAACGGAAATCTACCAATGTATTCAGTGATGAAGAACCAACCAGGTAGACATCCCCACCACGACCACCGTCTCCGCCATCCGGGCCACCTCTGGGGATATATTTTTCGCGCCTGAAACTCTGGCAGCCGTTGCCGCCATCACCGGCGAAAACCTTGATTTCTGCTTCATCAACAAACTTCATAACAACTTTCCTTAATGGCACCTGCATCCAGGGATGCCCAAAAACGAAAAACCCCGCTTTGTCGCCAAAGCAGGGTTTCCTGAATCAATCTTGTGGCGATACTTCAGCTAGCCAATATGCTAACCGTTCTGCGCTTGTTGGGGCCTTTTACCGAGAACTGGACCACACCATCAGAGGTTGCAAACAAGGTGTCATCCTTGCCGCGGCCTACATTCTTGCCCGGGTGAAACTTGGTGCCGCGCTGACGAATAAGGATGTTACCTGACAATACCTGCTGACCGGCATAACGCTTAACGCCCAGTCGTTTTGACTCTGAATCGCGACCGTTACGTGAACTACCGCCTGCTTTTTTATGTGCCATTGTGTTATTCCTGTCTTTTGCTGCTTAATGCGCAGTGTTATGCGCCTTTGCCACCGATTGCTGTTATTTCCAGCTCAGTGAAGTTCTGCCTGTGACCCTGGGTCAAACGATAATTTTTCCTACGGTGAAATTTGTAGACACGGATTTTATCACCGCGGCCATGACCACGTACTGATGCAGAAACGGTAGTGCCATCAGCAACATCAGATCCTGTCTTGATATCGCCACCATCGGCCACCATCAGCACGTCATCGAGTTCAACGGTGGAACCCGTCTCCGCTAAAAGGCTCTCAACGCGTAGTACGTCGCCTACTGCTACCCGGTATTGCTTGCCACCCGTTTTAATTACTGCGTACATTGTCTATATCCCCAACAACTCCAGACCATGTCTGGAATTCTGTCACTGTTTGTCGTATGCCAGTAGCGAAGCTGCCACTGGTAAAGGGCGGCGATTTTATCGCCTGAGACGATGCCAGTCAATGGAAAAACAGCTCCAAAGGCACTAATTTGGCTAATCTACCTCATTATGATGGAAAATGAGCAGATGTTTTATTTATCTTGACTGCGTCTACCCCTATAATCAGGTGTCAGATGAGAATTTCCTAATAATTTAATGTAACTGCCTGATCGCAATATAGAATAATTGTAACGCATGACCGCAACCGCTAACAAACCCTCCGGGGACACGCAAAACCCTGCATCA
Source organism: Arenicellales bacterium (assembly GCA_048550195.1). Lineage (GTDB taxonomy): Bacteria > Pseudomonadota > Gammaproteobacteria > BMS3Bbin11 > BMS3Bbin11 > BMS3Bbin11. Next base: position 16,732 of record JBLYYR010000032.1, on the reverse strand, counting down.
GTCAACGACTTCGAAGCCGTACAGGAATTAATAAAAACAGAATCTGCTGCTGTCGATCAGCTGATTATGAAAAGCCTGAGTTCAGATGTTGTATTGATTAATCAGCTGGGCACTTACATTGTCAACAGTGGCGGCAAACGGCTACGACCGATGATTGTTCTATTGAGCGCGCTGGCTAGCGGCTATCAGGGAGAGAAACATAAACACATCCTGCTGGCTACCGTCATTGAATTCATCCATACAGCTACCCTGCTGCACGATGACATCGTCGATGGCTCGGACATGCGCAGAGGAAAAGCCACTGCGAACGATGTCTGGGGCAATGAAGCCAGTGTACTGGTTGGTGATTTCCTCTATTCCCGCGCGTTCGAAATGATGGTAGAAGCCGGCAGCATGCGTGTCATGGACATCCTGTCGCACACCACCAATAACATCGCTGAAGGCGAAGTGATGCAGCTGTTGAACATCAATGAACCCGACATCAGCGAACAACGCTACGACGAAGTAATACGTGCCAAAACTGCCATTCTGTTTGAAGCCGCCTCCCGTATTGGCGGCGTGATTGCTAATCAGAACAATGAAATTGAGCAGGCTTTGGCTGGCTACGGTCAGCACCTTGGTGTCGCCTTTCAGCTGGTTGATGACCTGCTGGACTACAGTTCCAACACTGAAGCGCTGGGTAAGAATGTCGGCGACGATCTCGCTGAAGGCAAACCTACCCTGCCGTTAATACATGCCATGCAGCACGCCGCTGCAGCAGACCGTGATTTACTGAGTGCGGCCATTCAGTCCGGCGGCCTGGAAAAAATCAATGAAGTCATCGCAATTATTGAATCAACAGGTTCTCTGGCGTACACTTCGCAGCGCGCATCTGCTGAAGCAGAAAAGGCGAAGCTGGCTCTTTCACCATTGCCTCAATCTGCTTATAAAGATGCCATGATGATACTCGCTGATTTCTCAGTTCAACGAGCCTATTAAGGAACCTCCTTAATTACTCAAATCGAACATGTCGGGGTGTGGCGCAGCCTGGTAGCGCACCTGCTTCGGGAGTAGGGGGTCGGAGGTTCGAATCCTCTCACCCCGACCAGTTTGATTGGTTTAAGGGGGACAGTATACTTAGATCCGTCTTTCGTCCTGGAATCTGGAACTAGAAACTACCCCTTCCCCTCTTCCGGATCTTTCAATACTTTCCAGACAAAGAGCATCAATGAAACGATAGGAATAATCCCTGTCAAAAGAAACTTCATGATGCGAGAGAACCAGCCCTTTTCGTCTTTCCATGTATACCAGGCCATTGCATAGGAGACGGCAAACATACCGATATAGAATGTGTAATCTGCTTGCATAAGACTTCAATCAATGAAATTGTGGGTTATTGCTGTATTTTATGACGAACCGACTCATCAATGAGTATATCACAATGGCCAACTATGCAGAGGAATCAGATTTTCATATTCCGTCTGATGATCTAGCTACCCCCCTTTGTATCTAAGCACTTGACCTTTTATTGATAATGGGTCTGTTGTGTCCAGAAATACCATCGCTTTTGCACTGCCAGTCTACCGGCTACTGTCCACGAGGATGAAAGAATAAATAGTGCGTTGGTTAGCCAGAGGACATCATCAGGAGGAGAGCGTTATGCGTATATTCCGAATCCCAGTGTCAGCAATTTTGGCCTTATTGTTTGTCATCACAATCACCTCGCCTGGAGCGACGGCCTCCCAGGAGGGTGCAAGCTACGTCGGCTCCGGCCAATGCAAAAAATGTCATCAGAAAATCCATAAGGAGTGGAAGCAGACATTGCACTCGCAGATGGCTACGGATGTCAGTAAACACTCCAACGCAATTGTCGGTGATTTTGAATCCCCTTCTGAAATACGTACCTTCACCCGGGGCCAGGTGCTATACACAATCGGCAACCAGTGGAAGCAACGTTACATTACCCGCATCGGTGATGAACTGTATGTACTGCCTGCCCAGTATAATCTGCAGACCGGTGAGTGGACGCCCTACCATGCTAAAAACTGGAAGGAACGGCCCTGGCTGAAGAAATGCGGTGGCTGCCATGTCACGGGCCTGGACTACGAAAAGCGCGTATTTATCGAACCCGCCGTTGGCTGTGAAGCCTGTCATGGACCGGGCAGTAAGCACGCAGCTGAGACAAACTCTGACAAATTCGCTGAAAGCATTACCAATCCGGCCAATCTCTCTGTCGGCCTGCAGGTCCAGGTATGCGGCTCATGCCATACACGCGGCAAGGACCCCTCAGGCAAGCACGGTTACCCTGTTGGTTACAAACCGGGCATGTCACTGGTCAACAAGTACAAAACCGTAACACCCGAGGAAAATAAGAAAAAATTCTGGCCAAATGGCCACTCGAAATCCCATCATCAGCAATACCTGGACTGGCAGAAGAGCGCTCATGCCAGGGAAGGGGTGACCTGTATCTCCTGTCATACAGTGCATAATACCGGCTCGGCCACGCGTTATCAGACCCGTCTTCCGGGTGACAAATTATGCCTGAATTGCCATACCCCACGTGCAAATCCAACGCTGTCTCATAGCCTGCATGACATGAACAGCTGCATCGGCTGCCACATGGCCAAGATCGTCAAGAGCGCCGTCTCCGGTGATCTGCATGATCATACCTTCGAGGTAGTTCAGCCAAAGTATTCCATTGCCCATGGAGGCGTTGACAAGCAGGCGAATTCTTGTAATGCCTGTCACCATCACAAGGAAGATGACCCGAAGGATCTGCAAAAGGCGCTGGACAATGTGAAGGGGCGCCAGGCTAGCAAGGTAGAGTAACCATGTCCCGTAAGCCTGTCCTGTTTGGACTGGGAATTGGTGCGATTGCTATTGTGCTGCTGCTAGGTGCACTAGGTCTTGGTGCAGCCACTTACTACACCTCAACTTCCACCTTCTGCAATAGCTGTCATGAGATGAGCACACTGCATGCCTCATGGACACGATCAACTCACGAAAAGATCGAATGTATAGACTGCCATGCAGGCGTTGGCGTACAAGGTTATGTTGAAGCCAAGATAGGCGGCCTGAGACAGGCAGTGAAGCATTATTTCGGTAAAGTCGGCACGATTACTGCCCATGTTGACGACCCGGTCTGTCTGCAATGCCATTACTTCAGCAAAGATCCCGGATACAGGTATGAAGTGGCATATCAAAACAACCCGCTATTTGTGCCTGACAAATTCCACCGTGCCCACTTCATGGATAAGGAAGCGAATTGCACCACCTGCCATGCGCGCCTCGTTCACGGGTCTGTCGTAACAGGAGGCGCACCAATCCAGAAACAGGTCTGTGTGGATTGTCACACCCGGAAAAAAATCTATGCGGATATCATCTTGCCAAATTCTTAGAACCAACGACAGGTGTGGGACCTGAAACAGCTACTCCAGTCTAAGGCTGCGATCTGCAATCACATAAAGCAAAGGCCGCTACAGAGCGGCCTTTAGATGAGGTGCTTCTTCATATGATAGATAATTGATTCAACGAATTACTGCCTGGGGAATGTGTCCATTCCAGCATCAGATTATGCAATCAATATAACAGGATGGCACCTAGCAGCACTGGTATCAACAACACCATCCCCACATTTGCACCCATATAGGGTATTAGTGCCGTGATATTTGAACCGTCCTTACTGACTGCGCGATATACAGGTACTCCAACAGCAATTAGCAGCAGGCCAGACAAACTGTATAACGGCAAAATACCGAGATAAACGGATGCTATCAGTGCCAGCGCTGCCAGCAGTAAAAAGAGAAGATACACCAGGCTGCCGGACTTGAAACCATGTTGAACAAGGATATGCTTCCGTCCTGCCTCACGGTCTGCTGTGACATCAGGAAACTGATTCAGCAGCAATAGATTGTTGACCAGAAAAAATGGAATTAAAGATACCAGAAACACCTCTTTATTATAGGACCCGGTCAACGCAAAATAGCTTCCACCAACCATTAAAATGCCGAAACCCAGGCCGGGAGATAAAAGACACAGTACGGGGTAGCGATTAATGACTTTTGTATATAATACGATCAGCGCAAGGCCTGACAGGCCGGGCAAAAGCAATCCCGATCCCTGCAGATAAATAAGCACCAGCCCGGATATCACCGTCAACACAATGGCAACGATACTAATCCTCAGTGCCAACGGGGCAAGAAGGGGATTTTCTGGCAAGGTGCCACTGCCACCGCTAAAGGGAGTACGCTGAGTCAGCAAATCCAGCCCACTCTGAAAATCCTGATACTCATTGAGTGCGTTAACACCAATATGTGCAGAAATAGCACCAAATAAAATTAGTGATAACAGCCCCCAGTCAATCTCTCCTGTCATAGAAAAGGCCAGACCGGCAGCAAGGAAGACGCAGACAGGTGCCAGCAGCAAAAAAGGGAGGCGGATGATGCCCGCAAGTTCTTTCATTTTTATACTCTTTTTATGTGAGGAGCTAAATAAAAATACAGGTGGGAAGTATACCGTATAGGTAGAACAAAAATGCCTGCCCCCGCAACTGAGGACAGGCATAGATAAAAAGGTGTTTTATTCTTAATTAGTCAATAACATCCAGCCGCCCGCGCTGGTAATCAGCATACCCATCACTCTGATCAACAACTGGAATCTTTCAGCTCTGGCAGCGCCTGTTTTTACTCCCGCACTCATCAATAAAATGGTGCTGAAGATAAACCCGGATACATACCAGAAGGGTGAAGCAGCTAATGGCAATTCTATGCCGTGCGCGACACCATGGAAGACCGCAAACAGGCTTACAGCCATTATGCCTATAAGCGCTGGCAGTTTAATTGAGAATACAATAAAAAGACCAAGCAGCAGTAATGAAACAGCGATACCATTTTCTATCAGCAGCATACTGCCCAGGCCGGGTAAGCCCATGTTCCATCCTATGGCTGAAACCGACATGATAGCAATAAAGACTAGCGGTAAACCCCAGCTCGTTTTACCACCCAATCTGCCAGCCCATATTCCTACCGCAAGCATCGCCAGCAGATGATCCAGACCCAGTAAAGGATGTGAAACACCTGACAGGAACCCGTTCTGAGTCAGCCCTGTATGAGCTTCTGCAAAAGGTGCTGCTATCAACAACATCGCAAAACCGATTACCTTCATGATTTTATTACTCATGTCACTTTCACCTGCATAATTTCTTCTCCGTCTGGATCTGTAATGTGTACCGCGCAGGCAATGCACGGATCGAAACTGTGGATGGTCCGTAAGATTTCTATAGGCTGTTTGGGATCATGCAGAGTATGACCCTGCAGAGCTGCTTCGTAAGGACCTGCCTGCCCTTCACTATCTCTGGGACCCGCATTCCAGGTACTTGGCACCACGGCCTGATAGTTATCAATGATACCGTTCTTGATGACCACCCAATGTGCCAGAGCACCACGCGGTGCCTCCATATAACCTACCCCGCGTGCTTCAGCAGGCCAGGAAGAAGGCTCCCACAGTTGCTCATTGAATGTTCTTGTATCACCCGCCTTAATATTCATTATCAGCTCGTTATACCAGTTCTGCATGGCATCAACCATGATCTTGGTTTCCAGTGTACGGGCTGCGGTCCTTCCCAGGGTAGAGAATAATGCTTCAACCGGTACATCCAGTTTACTCAGGGTCATGCCCACCAGTTCCTTGGTCTGTTCATGACCAGAGGCATATAACATCAGCACTCGCGCAAGTGGCCCGACCTCCATCGCCTTGCCTTTCCAGCGTGGAGACTTGAGCCAGGAATAACCATCATCCACATTCAGATGACTATATGGTGGTGTCGGACCACCACGGCCTTCATAGTCCAGTTTGGTTTCACCATCATAGGGATGCAGGCCCTGGTCTTTGCCGCCGCTGTAGTCATACCAGGAACTGGAAACAAACTCCTGAATCTCATCTGCGTTGTTCATATCGACAGGGTGAATGGTAGACAAATCCCGGTTAAGTATCACACCGGCTGGAATCATGTAGGAAGACGGGTCTGACATGCCTTTTGCCGGCAGGTCGCCATAACACATGAAATTACCCACGCCTTCACCCTGTGCGCCCCAGTCCTTGTAAAAACCGGCAATAGCCAACGTATCGGGCACATAGACCTGATCGACAAACACCATCATCTTATCGATGACTTCCTGCACCTGGGCGAGCTTCTTTGAATTGATAGCAGAATCTGAATTCAGGTCAATTGCAGACGGCACGCCGCCGACCAGAAAATTGGGATGCGGGTTCTTGCCACCGAAGATGGTATGCAGTTTGATCACGTCACGCTGCCATGCCAGGGCTTCAAGATAATGCGCAACGGCCATCAGATTGGCTTCAGCCGGTAACTTGTAGGCCGGGTGCCCCCAATAACCCTTGGCAAAGATGCCAAGCTGCCCGCCCTCAACAAAATTCTTGAGCTTTTTCTTCATGTCCGAGAAATAACCCGGTGAAGACTTGGGCCAGTGCGGAGACACTGTCTGGGCAAGTTCTGAGGTGGCTTTTGGGTCTGCATTCAGAGCAGACACCACATCCACCCAGTCCAGTGCATGCAGATGGTAGAAATGCATCACATGATCATGCACATACTGAGCGGCGATCATCAGGTTACGGATAATCTGGGCATTCGCTGGAATGGTGTAATTCAGGGCATTCTCTACCGAACGCACCGAGGCAATGCCATGCACCAGTGTACACACACCACAGATACGCTGGGCATAGGCCCATGCATCACGCGGGTCACGGCCTTGCAGTATCAGTTCAATTCCCCGCACCATGGTGCCGGATGAGAAAGCCTGGGCAATTTTATCCCCATCCATCTGCGCTTCAATACGTAAATGGCCTTCGATTCGTGTAATGGGGTCAACAACTACTCTTTCACTCATGCTCATGTCCCATAGAAGGTTTTAGTTTTAACAACATCATGATGTCTTTTCTGCCTGAGAAGTTTCAGTCGCCAAATGCTCAGCAATCATTTCGGTCAGGCCGACGACAGGTATATCCATGTCGTTAATTTCCAGACCATCTTCAAGCTGTATACGACAGTTGGCACAGGCGGTTACCAGAGTATCGACATTTAGTTCATCTAGCTGGGCTTTCTTGCGATCAAAGGCTTTGATGCGGAGTTCATCGGCCTCTTCGTTGGCACTCACGCCACCACCGGCACCGCAACACCAGTTCATCTTGCCGGCATCCTCCATCTCAACAAAGTTCTTTGCAACCATATTCAACAGACGACGCGGCTGTTCGATAACGCCTCCCCGGCGCACTATCTGGCACGGGTCGTGGAAGGTCATTTTCGCATTCTCGAAACCTTCTGTCTTCAGTAAACCCTGTTCACGGAATTCATCCAGCACCTCGAGAATATGCCTGACCTTGAAATCGAAAGAATGCCCCATCAGGTTAGGCCCGTCCCAGCGGATAGCGGTATATGCATGACCACATTCAGGACTGATAACTGTTGAAACTTTTAGTTTGTCAGCAGAATTAACAATCCGGCTAACCAGTTCCCTGGCGATATCGGAAGAGCCGATCTGAATCCCAGTATTGGTAGCCTCGAAAGCCTCTGATGAGAGAGTCCAGGTTTTGCCTGCCTGTTTAAATATTTTTGCGATGGCAGTTAAGTATTCAGGGTAATTCATGATCTCCATAGAGGACATCAGCACCATGTATTCTGCACCCTCAAGATCAAATGGTATCTCGAAACCAAGCTCTTTTTCTGCGTGCCTGACCTGAGCCTGCAAGGCAGGTAGCTTCACACCCATAGGACTGCCGATCTCAATTGCCCGCGTTGCGGCACCGATAAGCCCCTCCGGTGCATTGCCGGATGCTGACATGCCTTCGCGCATCTTGCGGATCATATAGGTGATATCATTACCCACCGGGCAGACCATGGTGCAACGTCCACACAGGGAACAGGAGTCATAAACAAGTGCACGCCATTCCTCCAGCTCTTCATCGGTTACCGCCTTGCTCAATCCCAGTAGCTTTTTTAAACGACCAAGCAGGGTATATTCCTGTTCCCACAGGCGCCGCATCGGTTCCAGCTTGTGAATCGGGGTGTAGACAGGGTCTTTCGTTTCGGTGTAAAAAAGACAGGCTTCTGCGCACATACCACAATGGACACAGCTACTGAAAAATGATGCAACCGGTGCATCAATCTGTGCTTTCAGGTCAGTCAGACCTCGTTCCAGGCTTGCCTCGCTCATTGTTTTACTCCTTTCTGACCGGCCATATAACCGTTATACCAGCGTGATGTGAACAATGTGACAGCATGCGTTAACTTGGTAAAAGGAAAGACTACCAGTAGTACGCAAATACTTAAGATATGGATGCCCAGTAGCCACGTGTAGGGAAAAAACAGGTGGTGATAGGTCATGTAACCGGTCAATAATGGCAGGAAAGTCAACGCCCAGACCACGTAGTCCTGCCCCACTGACAGGAACCTCATTACCGGGCTGGTGAGGCGGTGAAACAATATGGCAAGTAAGGTGATTAACGCGATGACAGTGGCCAGGTCAACAATCGCCGTTGGTAGAGCCGGCCAGCCAAAACCGAGAAAAGATTTAAATAACTCAATGTGCGGTGCCAACAGGAAAATTGCGATAAACAGACCAAGATGGAACACCCAGCCGGATATATGCGTGAACATGGTACGTTTCGTCGTGTAGGTGTCGACGCCTCCAGAGCGCGTGATTATGGTACGAAAACCTTCCTTGATTCCAGAGCTGCGTAGTTCAGCCAGATTTTTCTTGCGACCCAGCATGAAAATCTCGAACATTTTCAGCGTCATGCCAAAGACGAAGATAATCGAGGCAATAGCCAGTCCAGGGCCTCTTACCCAAATCAGGAAATCCATAGAATTCATGATTTTTCTCCTTTCTCCAGATCATTGATCGTTACCGTTTCATGCTCCCTGGCCGCTTTGTCTTTTTTACTGCGGTTCATTGCGCCTGCAGCAACACCAATGGCCGCACCAGCGGCAAGCCCTACAGCAGCCGTTTTGGCAATATCAATTGTTGGTGTTGAAAGGGCATTGTAAAAACCGCCCATATCCCAGAAATCCGGCTGTGAACAGCCCAGGCAACCGTGGCCTGATTCTACCGGCCAGCTGGTTCCTTCATTCCATTTTGTCGTGGCACAGGCGTTATAAGTGACCGGCCCCTTGCAACCAAGCTTGAACAGACACCAGCCTTTCTTCGCGCCCTCGTCATCGAAGGTCTCGGCAAATTCCCCACGCTCGTAGAATGGACGGCGGTAACAGCGATCATGGATATTCTGCCCATAAAAGGCCTTCGGGCGACCCAGCTCGTCCATTTCCGGCAGCTTGCCAAAGGTCAGAAACTGAGCGAGTACGCCGGTAATAACAACCGGAATCGGTGGACATCCCGGCACGTTAATTATGGGCTTGTCCTTGATGATGTCAGAAACAGGCACCGCACCGGTTGGGTTGGGCTTTGCATAAGGCAGGCCGCCATAGGCGGCACAGGTACCGACTGAGACAATAGCCGCTGCACCCTTTGCTGCCTCTATGAGCATGTCCAGATTACTGATGCCGCCAATAGTTGAATAGGCTGGATTACCAACAGGGATAGAACCATCAACAATCAGTAAATACTTGCCATCATTTTGTTCCATCGCCTCATACATCGCCTCATGCACCGGATCACCGGATGCGGCCATCAGGGTATGATGATGATCCAGAGAGATAACATCAAAGATCAATCTTTCTATGGTTGGCGCATGGGATCGTGTCAGAGATTCTGTACAACCCGTACACTCCTGGAATGACAGCCAGATAACCGAGGGACGCCTGGCGCTCTCCAGCGCCTCTGCAATCCGCGGCACCATAGACGGTGACAGGGCCATCATCGAAGCTGTTGTCGCGCAGAATTTCAGAAACCCACGACGTGAAATACCCTGTGACCTGAGTATATCTGCCAGTGTTCTGTCGTCAGCCATTTGAGCCCCCTTGCCTTAGCCGTTCTCAGTCAGTAGATCAGGCAGTGCTTTCAGAGCACTGCGTATGTCTGCTGTCTGTGATTCAAGTATGGATGGATAATGGGTAATCTCGATAAACTTACCCAGGATTGCATCTTCGGTATTGCGGTGTGTAACCAGCCAGACACCTGCAAATAAGGTTTCATTGACTGTGGATGGCCCCATGGCATCGATGTTTGCTGTCACTTCGCCAATGCCCAGCAGGGATTCAAGCTGCAGCTCTTCACCTGGCCCCATAGGCAGGGCACGCAGATCAATGATTGTGGGTTCACCCTCTTCCAGCAGCTTTTTCAGGGCATGCCTGATTTCATTCAGGATAGGGGTAACGTTGCCGGTACTTAGTTCATCAGAGCAAGCCGTTTCTTCACAAGAGGATGCATTTCCGTTCATGCTGCCTGACCCTCATCAGCCCCGGGCGTTATAGACCATTTCTCCATTAAAGCCAGTACCTTGTCTACAACCAGCGGGATAGCAGCTGCCACCTGCTCCGTCGGATATTCACCCCAGTCGATCACATCCGGTTGAATGGCCACCAGCGCACGCCTTTTTGGCAAATTATCGGTCAGGCGGGATATATCAAGCAAATCAAGCAGGCCAATTTCATGAACGCTGCGTTTGCAGTTACCAAGAAAGCGGTCCATTTCTTCATTAATCAGGCAGTCCACCGTGCCAGGTTCGGATTTCAGCTGGGTGGCATCCAGAACAATCAGGTTGTCAGCATCTTCTACTGCACCGGCAAGCGTAAAACTCAGCGTACCGCCATCCATATAGGTGACACCCACTGGTTCAGGATGCTGCTCCTGCAGTACCTGAAGCGCATGGATACCCGCTCCTTCATCTGTGAGCAGTGTATTGCCAATAGCCAGCACCAGTGTTTTCATAATTACAGTATGCCTACATTCCGGTTTTCTTTTTTTGATTTAAATCAATATTTTTGTCATTAATCAAATGCTATAGTCATTCATATATTAATTACTGGGTCTAGCCTATGTGTCTTGGTATTCCAATGCAAATAAAATCTATCGACCGTTTCCTTGCCCGCTGCGAGGCAAAAGGTGTCGAGCGGGACGTTAATCTGTTCATGCTACAGGAGGATGATTGTGCAGTGGGTGATTTCGTCATGGTACATATCGGTTACGCGATACAGAAAATGACGGAACAGGAAGCCCGTTCGGCATGGGAGATCTACGATGAGATGCTCGCGTTAGAGCATGCATGAACTGTCCATATGCCAGGCACTGGTCGGCCAGGTGGAAGACCTCGCAAGAGATAATCAGGCGATTGCAGTCAGGACCATCTGGCTTAAAGTTGGGCCGTTATCTGGTGTAGAGATACCGTTGCTGGAACATGCCTATCCTCTGGCGGCAGCCGGTACCGTGGCAGAGAGTGCTGAACTTCTCATAGAACCCATGCCAGTAAAGGTAAGATGTAAGACATGTGGAGTAGAATCGGAGGCCAGTGCCAACAGATTGCTCTGCGGCGAATGTGGTGATTACCATACTGAACTGGTGAGTGGCGATGAAATGGTACTGGCCAGAATGGAATTTGATACTTAAAGAGAACGGAGACCGATATGTGCGATACCTGCGGCTGTAATGTGACACACGGCAATGCACACCTGGTAACAGATAACGGCAAACTAGCTCGTACAGAAGATGGCAAGTCCGCCATTACTGTACTAAAAAGTCTGTTGACAGAAAACGATCATCAGGCGGCACACAACCGTCAACACTTTGATCAGCAATCCATATTAGCCATTAACCTGATGTCCTCTCCCGGTGCCGGCAAGACGGCCTTGCTGGAAGCCACCATCGATGCGCTACGTGACGATTTCTCCATCGCCGTTATTGAAGGCGACCTGGAAACCGAAAATGATGCCCAGCGTATCCGCGACAAAGGGGTTCCTGCTCTACAGATAACGACCGGCAGTGCCTGTCACCTTGATGCCCACATGGTTCATGATGCCCTGCATCATATGGATCTCAAAGGCATTGATATCCTGTTTATCGAGAATGTTGGCAACCTCGTCTGCCCGGCCAGTTTTGATCTGGGGCAACACCGTAACATCACCCTGCTTTCTGTAACAGAAGGCGATGACAAACCGGCAAAGTACCCGGTCATATTTCGTGCTGCCGACCTGGTTCTTCTGACCAAGACTGACCTGCTTGAAGTACTTGATGATTTCGCTCCTGAAAAGGCGGAGAAATATCTCAGGCAGCTAGCCAGTGAAGCGCCTGTGTTGCAACTGGCGGCCCGCCGAAACATTGATATCGAAAGCTGGCTGAACTGGTTGCGGAATGAAGTCAGGGAGCAGCGCAAACGCGTAGAAAAGAAGCTAACCCTGCGCCCGGCTATTCAACCGGAAGGTTCTATTCTGCATGGTAATCACAGCCACGATCATCACCACACGCATATTCATATCCATTCAAAGTCGCACTCACATACATGAGCGCTTCCGCTCGGCAATGGCTGGACGATATTCGTGCCCTGACGCTGCCCGAAAAAATTCGCATCATGAACGTCTGTGGTGGCCATGAACGCTCTATCACCATGGCAGGCCTGCGTGGCGCCCTGCCGGACAACATTGAATTAATCCCCGGTCCCGGATGCCCGGTTTGCATCTGCCCGGAAGAGGACATCTACGAGGCTATCCAGATCGCGCTGAATGAAGACGTCATACTGGTTGCCTTCGGTGACATGCTGCGGGTACCGGTCAACGTAGGCAAAAAAGAGATCCGCTCCCTCGAACAGGCCAGAGCGGCTGGTGCTGATATACGTCCCGTTGCCACTCCGATGGAACCGGTACAGATCGCCGTCGATAACCCGGACACACCGGTAGTCTTTTTTGCCACCGGCTTTGAAACCACAACAGCACCGGTTGCCGCCATGCTGGCCGAAGGCGTCCCCGACAACCTGTATGTTCTGCTATCCGGTCGCCTAACCTGGCCTGCTGTCGCCATGCTGCTGGAGTCAGAAGAAGCCGGGTTTCAGGCCCTGGTAGCCCCCGGCCATGTGGCGGCTGTTATGGGTGCTAACGAATGGAAGTTTGTCATTGAGCAGCATCATATGCCTGCGGCCATTGCCGGTTTTACGCCAGAAAGTCTGCTCGCGGCGATGTATTCCACTCTGCGCCAGACGATAGAAAACAAGCCTTTTCTGGATAACTGCTACCCGGAACTGGTTCTGCCTGAAGGCAACCAGACTGCGCAAAAGCACATGAAAAAAGTACTTGATGTGGTGGATGCCAACTGGCGCGGTGTGGGCATCATCCCGGCTTCCGGCTTTGCTCTGAATGATTCCGTTCGACAACATGACGCACGACTGCGATTCCCCGGTTATGCCGACAACGCCCGTCACCGTGCAGGGAAAATGCCACCGGGTTGTGATTGTGCTCGAGTGGTACTGGGCAAGATCTATCCCAATGAATGCCGCCTATATGGCAAGGCCTGCACCCCGCGCAGCCCCGTTGGACCCTGCATGGTCTCCGATGAAGGCGCCTGCCGGATCTGGTGGGCCGGTGGTGTGCGTGAATCTGCAGCATAGTGTCTGACATGCTGAGTTGTGGGAATCCATAACTGTAGATGAAACCATCTGCACTTCACATCACTATTACCGGCAAGGTTCAGGGTGTCGGTTTCCGGCCTTTCATTTATCGACTTGCCCACCAGCTAAGCCTGTCCGGATCGGTACGCAATTGCACCGGCCAGGTTGAAATCCATATCCAGGGGCCTGAGCCCAGTCTCGAACAATTCTGCAGTGAAATCATCCCCGCTGCACCGGCTGTTTCACAACCGCATATTCAGTCCTTAAAAACAGTTTCCGCTGAGGAATGCAGTGATTTTATAATCCTTGCCAGTGAGAACAGCGATGATCCTCAAATTCATATCCCGACAGACTACTTCACGTGCCCGGACTGCCTGGTAGAGCTGCGTGGCCCGAATGAACGACGTTTTCACTACCCATTCATAAACTGTACCCAGTGTGGACCACGCTATACGATCATCAATAAGCTTCCCTATGACCGGCCCTCAACCTCCATGTCCGGTTTTCCGCTATGCGACGCCTGTAGAAAAGAATATGAAAACCCGCTGGACAGGCGTTTCCATGCCCAGCCGCTTGCCTGCCCGGATTGTGGGCCTGCTTTACACTTTCATGATAAAAATCATGATTTACAGGACACACAACAGGCGCTGGCCGCCAGTATCAACGCTCTGCGTGATGGCAAAATAGTTGCTGTAAAAGGGATAGGCGGCTATCACCTTCTGTGTGACGCACAGAATGACCAGGCTATCAGCCACCTGCGGCAACAGAAACCCCGTCCGGACAAACCACTCGCCGTCATGTTCCCTGAACGGGGAAATGATGGGCTGACAGAGGTTCGCCTATGCGTTGACCTGGCACCGGTTGAAGCCGAACTGCTGCACTCTCCATCCCGGCCAATCGTACTGGCACAAAAGAAATCAGAATTATTATCAGCCCTGATTGCTCCAGGACTGAATGAAATTGGCATCATGCTGCCCTACAGTCCGCTGCATTATCTGTTACTGGATGTACTTGATAAGCCCGTGGTCGCCACATCAGCCAATATCAGCGGCGAGCCGGTACTGACAGATAATGCTGAGGTCGAGAAACGGTTGTCACACGTCGCGCAGGCGTTTCTCCATCATAACCGCGAAATAGTACGTCCTGCCGATGACCCGGTATACAGAACCATTGTTGGGACACCCCGTCCATTGCGTATGGGGCGTGGTAATGCACCGGTTGAAATTGATTTACCGTTTACCCTGGTTGAGCCGATACTCGCTACCGGCAGTCACATGAAAAACACCGTCGCCCTGGCCTGGGAAAATCGTCTGGTTATTTCCCCGCATATCGGTGATCTCGACAGCCCTCGTAGTCAGCAGGTTTTCAAACAGGTGATTGATGATCTGCAACAGCTCTACCAGGTAAAAGCTGCGACAGTGATCTGTGACGCCCACCCGATGTATGCCAGCAGCCGCTGGGCCGAACAATGTGGATTGCCTGTCACGCGAATCTTCCATCACCGTGCGCATGCCTCCGCACTCGTGCTGGATCACTGGAAAGATGAAGACTGGCTGATATTCACCTGGGACGGTGTTGGTTATGGTGAAGATGCTTCTTTATGGGGAGGTGAAGCGCTATTTGGCCAACCGGGCAGCTGGCAAAGAGTCGCCAGCATGAATCCTTTTTATCTACCCGGCGGTGAAAAAGCCGGACGCGAACCCTGGCGTAGCGCGGCTGCCCTGTGCTGGCAGGCTGATGTCGAATGGGCCGACCTGCCCACCGGAGCAGGATTAGCAAAGCAGGCCTGGGAAAAGAGACTCAACAGCCCGCAGTCCACCGCAGTAGGACGCCTGTTCGATGCGGCGGCCGCATTGACAGGGCTACTTCAGCAGGCCAGTTTTGAAGGCCAGGGGCCGATGCTGCTGGAACAGGCCAGCAGTAAACTGCGACCCTGTGCTCCCCTGCCTCAGGCTGAAAACGCAGACGGCCTGTTACAGGCTGACTGGTCCGGCCTGTTGCCGTTGCTGATGGATAACCGCCGCAGTATTGCTGACCGGGCAAGCCACTTTCACGCCTGCCTGGCACATACCCTGCTGCAGCAGGCACTGACTCTGCGCCAGCGTCATGGTGTCAAGAATATTGGTTTGTGCGGAGGGGTGTTCCAGAACAAAAAACTGTCTGACTATGCTGCTGGTCTGCTGCAAGAAAATGGTTTCACGGCTTGCCTGCCGCTGCGACTGCCTGCCAATGATGCGGCAATCTGTGCCGGTCAGGTGGTTGAGGCCGCTAAATCACAAACTGCTTAGCAGCAAGTCTTACCAGTAGCGAACACGCCCGGTGTCGACATGGATAAAGTTAGACTTCTGATAAAAGCCTACGCCGCCTTTAGCGAGTTTTATTGCAGCCTTGTGTAGCTGCCTGGTATCAAAGCCGGTCAAGCGCACATCGATAGCCTTGCCCTGCATGTGCAGACTGCGTTTGGCAACAGCACCAGATTTACTGCGCAGGTTGGCATTGGTTTTTGGTGAGCGATAACCGGAAATCACTTCAAACCTACCGCTGTGCCCGGTAATTGTTTTCAAATCGTGCAGGATATCCAGCAAGCCCATATCAATGGGATAACTTTCTTCGGTACGAAAATCTCTCAGATAATGATTGATCTCCGTCAGGGCCTCAGGCAAATACTCAGTTCCATCATGATAGTCGATGGCGAGCTTGTCACCCGTATGTGTGTGGTAAAAACTGAGTGCCCGGCCACTCTGGCGTCCCGCTGACACGGCAGATGCGATAGCAGTGGGTGCCACTGGCAGTAACAACGCCCCGGTCAGGGACGAAGTCAGGCCGGTTATAAATCGACGTCGGCCATGATCAGGTTGCAACAGTGCAGGCGTTTCAGATTTTTTCATACGCTTTCAGAAGGAGTACTTTGATGATATTAGATAATTATAATATGGAACGTTAAGCGAATGAATTCAAGTACAATACACGGTATTGGCTGTATTTTACTGATAAAAGGGATATTTTATCTCATTTTGACCCGTTCCACCGCGCATACCGAAGCGAGTAATGTACCTGACTAAACGCTGCCGCTGTTACATGAACAACAGCTATAGGGCACCTCTATAAATCCATGAATATTCATCTTCCATCCCAAATCGTCCCTTTCTGCGTTAAGAATCTTCGCAATAGCCAGCTATTGCGTGCGATC
>JBLYYR010000031.1:0-11633 GCA_048550195.1 Arenicellales bacterium | reverse complement strand
TATGGTATCCATGTCTACAGCCGGCATTAATCTGTCAATTGCAACTAAAACTGCCAGCTCAAGCTGAGACTGAAGAAATTTATTAGCTAGTGTGTCGGTTTTTTTTAAAACATTTGTGCTTCTAAATTCATTAATTATCGCTAGTTGTGCTTCATAAAAAGTTGTATGCGTAATAACATAAGAATTTAAAAATGCAACAGAATTTCTTTTTTTTCTCTGTAATTCGATGTTGCTCTGTTCCTTTGCATATAGGATATCTAATTCGTGCTTCACTTTAATTTGTTCTAATGTGTTTTTTATTCCTTCTTCGCTAATTTTTAGTGAACCCTCGATGGCAAGGCGAGTTGAGTCAAGAAGGTTTTTATTCGTTTTGTTTGTAGATTCTGTTAATGCAATATTGTTTAATCGAGCGATCTCCAAGCTTGTTTGTGTGCTCTTTTCTGCAGCTATAATGCTAGCCTTAAGTGAGCTAGAACCTATATACCAAGCTGTATAAATTGCCCCAATTAAGGCTATTGTAGAAGTTAATAATGGCACTAATAGATTTTCATGTTTTTTGAAAAATGTCATAATATTTTTACCTCTAGCTAAAATAAGTACTTATTGGTTGGGTCTATTTTACACGCTTCGACTAGTAAAGATCATGATTTGAGAAGAATGTATCTCCCCATGTTGATATGACACGTTTCCCCTAATTTTCCCCTCGCATGATGTGCAAACTGCGTACCATGCATATATTTAAAGGCTTTAACGACTGGATTGAAATCTTCCGTGGCGGGGTGCAAACCAACAGCGCGGGGGTTAGTAAGGACTGGACGAACGATGATCTCGATGAGATTGTTGCGAACCATTCTTCCGATAATCCCGCACCGGCTGTAATCGGCCACCCTAAAACGGATGCACCGGCCTATGGTTGGACGTCTGGATTAAAACGCGTAGGCAATACACTGCTCGCCAAGTTCAATGAAATAGAACCCGCATTCGAAGAGAACGTAAAAGCAGGCCGGTATAAAAAACGGTCTGTCGCTATTGTTCCGGCTGATGATGGCACTTACAAGCTTCGTCATGTTGGCTGGCTGGGTGCGATGGCACCGGCAGTCGACAATCTGAAGAACCCTACCTTTTGCGGTTTTGCAGATGATGAGAATGACGTGATGTTGTTCGAAGCTGATTGGTATACACCTTCCCTTTTGTCTCAAGCGCTAAGAAGAATCCGAGACTGGATCATTTCTGAGAATGACCTGAAGACAGCCAACGAAGTTATCCCTGAATACATGATTGAATCCGCAAAGAGTCAGTCTGATTCTGTGCGTAATTCTGAAACCGATGAACCTCAGTTCACCGGACATTTAATGTCTCATCCATCACTACAGTCATCCGAGGAGGATAAAGCTGTGCCAAACGAAGATAAGAAAGTATTTAGCCAGGCGGATATCGATGCCGCTGTTGCTGCGGCCAATGAAGCATCGGAGCAAAGCTTTAGTAAGCAGAATGAAACCTTGCAGGCTGACTTAGAAAAAGAGCGCAATCAGAACCGAGTAGCTGAATTTCAGGCTACGGTTGATACCGCTGTTAATGAAGGTCGCCTGGTGCCAGCAATGGCCGTGGGCATGGCTGAGTTTATGGCCGCTTTACCTGAAGGTGATGATGCTGAATTTACGTTCAGTGCTGGTGATGACAAGGACAAAAAGGAAGTTAAGAAATCGCAGGCTGCGTATTTCTCTGAGTTCCTTGACCGACTGCCAAAAGCATTCGCCAGTCTGTTTAACGAACAGGCGGGTGGTGACAGTGATGCGGGTGATGCGCAGGCATCAAGCTTTAAAGCACCGGAGGGTTATGCCATCGATGCTGAGGCGCAGGCTATCCATACTAAGGCTCTGGAGTATCAGGCGACACATGAAAATGTAAGTTACCTCGATGCTGTCGTGGCTGTTGATCAATAATTATTCAGGAGAGAAATAATGAGTGAGCAATCATTTGCACTATTTACTGAGACACTGCTTGCCAGTGGTGCAGTTATTACTAATCGCTTTGTCGGATATGACGGCGCACAAGTCGGTGCAGCGGCAAATACGCTGGGTGTATCCAAGACGGATGCTGCCGATACTGAGCCCTACCCGGTCGATGTGATTGGCACCACAATTGTTGAAGCCGGTGCAGCGATTGCGCTGGGTGCCAAGTTAGAAACAGATGCCAGTGGCCGAGCTATTACTCAGGCTGCCGGTCCCGTTGTCGGACGCGCTCTGCAAGCCGCAAGCGCAGCCGGTGAAAAAATCGAAGTACTACTAATCCAGCAGTAAGGAGAATACAACATGCCAGGTCAGATGAACCCAAGCCAAGCCCGTGTGATTGACCCGATTCTTAGCAATCACGCTCAGAAACACCGTAATGCACAGTTTGTACTGGAAGCATTATTCCCTGTTGTTATGGTCGGCCAGCGTGGCGGTCGAGTAATCAAATTCAACAAAGACTCGTTCAGACGATTCAGTACTCGTAGAGCGCCGGGCACAAATACCAAGCGAGTCCAGTTTGGCTATGCCTCTGACCCGATTGCACTGATGCAAGATTCGATGGAAGGTCAGGTGCCTATCGAGTTGCTAGACGAAGCAAGAGCGGTACCTGGTATTAATTTGGGTGCCAATGCTGTCGAGACTGTGCTGGATGTTATGGGGTTGGGCGTTGAATATGAGCGTGCTCAGATTGCCACCGATGCGAACAACTACGGCACGAACAAGGAAACCCTGGCAGGTACCGATCAATGGAGTGACCCAGCTGCTGATGTCAAAACACAGATAAACGATGCGAAACAGGCAATCAGAAAACGCGTCGGCCATATGCCGAACATTTTGACGATTTCCAGCCAGGCACAGAGTGATCTGGAAAGTAACACCGCTATCAAAGAGCAGTTCAAGTACACCAGCTCTGAGTCCATTACATTGGACATGCTGGCACGTTACTTCCAGGTGGAAAAAGTTATCGTTCCTGAAGCGGTAAGCTTGCCTGATGGTGCAGCCGACAGTGCTGATCTCGAAGATGTTTGGGGCAACTTTGCCGTGCTGGCCTATGTGCCACCCAACGCCAAGACGATTGATGTGCCCAGCTTTGGTTACACCTACCGTTTAAATGGCCACCCATTGGTTGAGCAGGCTTATTTCGAACGTAACCCGAAATCGTGGTTCTACCCGGTCACTGTTGAAGAGCGTGCTTATCACACGGCTGCCGATGCGGGTTACCTGTTCACTGACGTTAGCTAAGCGAGGTAACTGGTATGAAGGAGCAAGAAAGTATCCTGCTGGTCGCTAACTGGAAGATTCGCCGCAACGGAAAAGTTATTAGACCTCATGGCGAATTTGAGACTGATGACTTTGACGAAGCGGAGACTCTTATCGATCGTGGTGCCGCATCCCATGTAGAGGTGGCAGATGATCCTGCTCCGGCAGCCGACCCAGATCCAGTAGTTGATCCTGCTCCAGCAACTAACGTCGAACCCACTGCTGAAGAGCGTTCTGAGCGCATCAAGGTCGCCCTGGCTGAAATGTTGAAAGAAGACCCTGAGCAAAAGAACGAGATGCTCTGGACTAAGTCCAGGAACCCACGCAATAAAGCGGTAGATGCCAACGTAGACTTCGACGCAAAAAACGAAGAAGTGCTGGCTGTATGGGAAAGCATGAAGGGTAGCGAAAGCAATGCCTGAAGCTGATCACCTTGCCCGGCACGGGTCACTGTTGTGGTGGCAGCGCCTGGCAAGGTGGCTGGGTCTTGAAGATCAAGATCTCTGGGAAATCGCCGGGGCCACGGCTTAATGAATAAAACAACCTGCAAAAAGTGAAGGTAAGAGGAGGAGGCGGAATTGGCCGCCTCCTCCTAATTTAAGCGTAGGAATTTAAGAATTAACTAATGGCATACATCACAACACAAGAGTTGATCGAACGATTCGGTAAGAAAGAGATGCTGGAGCTGGCTGATCCGCATGAAACCGGATCAATTGATGCGACGGTTGTCGATGCCGCTATTGATGATGCCTCTGCGTTGATCGATGGGTTTGTCAGCAAGGGAGGTTACGACCTGCCTTTAAGTTCTGTGCCAAGAACCATCAAGCGTATTTGTGCAGATATCACACGCTATTACCTTTGGGATGATAGTGCTTCTGACCGTGTACTGGAATTGCACAAAGATGGAATCACCTGGTTAAAAGATTTAGCCGCAGGCCGGACTGAACTGGGCGAGGAAACACCCCCTGACGGATCCGCTGTTGCACCAACCGGGCATGTGGCCACTCAGGTAGGCGCATCAAATATCGACTGGGACAGTTACTGATGTCTGGCGTTGCAATAAATATTGAAGCTGAGTTTAAGCCCATCTATGAAGTCTTCGACAACATGATAGAGGCTGGTTTAGACACAGGTGAATTAATGGATATGGTTGGGCTGGAAATGGTGGGCTCAACGGTTGATCGATTTCGCACCAGCACTGCCCCGGATGGATCCGCCTGGAAGCCGGTAAAGCGTGGTGGCACACCGTTGGTAGACCAGGGGCTGTTACGTGGATCCATTACACACCTGCACGATCAGGACGAAGTTGAATGGGGTACCAATTCAATCTATGGAGCCATCCACCAGTTTGGTGGACAGGCAGGCAGAAATCATGCAGTCACCATTGATGCCAGGCCTTACGTCGGTGTATCGGACGATGATGAAGAGTTGATTCAGGATGTCGCTTATGACTTTCTCGAGGATATCCACTCATGAGTGATCTGCGCCTGATAAAGCCTTTGATCGTCACCCAGATTAGTGGCAGCTGCCCATCATTTAAACAGGTGGCAGGCATTGCGGATATCACTGCGATTATGAAAGACGGCCAGAACAAACCAAAGATCCCATTAAAAAGAGGCCCTGCTGCGTTCGTGTACAAACTGGGTGCGGGTGCCGGGAAAAATTTGTACGGCAACCAGGTGTCACAGGAAAAGACCGAGCGCTACGGCGTAATGATTGTTGCCAGGCATGCCAATGATGCAACAGGGGAAAAGAACTCTGACCAGGTGGATGAACTGACATTAGAGCTGGAAGACGGCCTGCTGGGGTGGCAGGCAAATGAATATTTTAGACCACTGACTTATGCGCGTACTGCGGAGCGGTTTGTGAAATGGACAATTGACCTGCTGTATTACGAGGTGTTGTTAGAGACCATGAGAAATGCGAGGAAAAGCTAATGCCAAAGCGTGAAGGAAAATCAACGATCAACTTCCCCGGTGGGCGGAGTGTAGAAAGTACACCCGAGACTCGGGCAGAAGCCGAGCAGGCAGCTGTTGAGCTTCGGGAAAAGAAAGAAGCGGAAGCAAAAGCTACTGCCAGTAAACCGGCTCGTAAGAGCAAAGGCAAGGAGGAATAAATCATGGCCGCAGTTGGTAAAGAAATAGTCAGTCAAACATTTGACGATACACTGATAGTCCTGAATGACGAGGCTGTCTACAGTGATGATTCACTGCCGGGGGCTACCGATGCCGTCCTTGGTATTAATCCTACGGTAACCATTATTGGCACTGAACTGGAGCGTGAAGTAAGCCGTCCATTCTGGGGTAATGCCGCTAAAGATTTAGTGGGCAAATTTGTACAACTCGACTTTGAAGTTGAAATGACCGGTGCCGGTGCAGCAGGCAACATACCAGGCATTAGTCAGATAATGAAGATGGCCGGTCATGCCGAGACCAATAATATTGGTGTCGATACGATCTATGACCCGGCATCCACTGCGATCAAATCTTCATCGGTGTATTTTTATATTGGCACGGATCTGTGGAAGCTGGTCGGGGCACGAGCTGATTACTCTGAGTCGTTCAGTGCGCAGCAGTGGTTCAAAGCTAAGGTAACAATTACGGGCTTGTTCGCATTGCCGGTACATAATGCCACCATTCCAACACCTACTTATTCGAACCATGATGACCCACTGCCGGTGTCGTATATCAATACGCCTACCGCCACCCTGCATGGCCAGAGCGTGGCGATCAACCAGTGGGAATTCAGTGTTGGCAATATCATGGAATTGATTGATGTGCCCGAAGGCTACAGTGTAAACATTGCCGGTCGCAACCCCTCTGCATCCATGACGATCGAGGCCATTGCTCTTGATGTGTTCAACCCGTGGTCAGTCGCTGATGCAAAAACTAAAGGAGCAGTGAGTATTCAGCATGGTGTGGCCGCTGGCTCGCAGATACTGACCAGCCTGCCAACCTGTGCGCTGCTGCTTAACGGCATGCAGAACACGAAGCTTGGTGAGAACCGCAAAGGCATCGTCATCCCGCTTAATCCATTGCCATCAACGGGTGATGATGAATACCAGAAGGTATGGAGCTAAATCATGAGTATGCAATTTCTTAAATCCGATACGTTTGAGCGTGTAGTCATCATCATTGCGCCAGATGGGCATAAAACACCGATCACCTTTATCTTCCATTATTTACCAGAAAATGAGTGTGATGAGATCGTAAAGAAGAGCGGTGAAAAGGGCTTGCTCGATAAAGTCTTAAAGGGCTGGCATCCATTTAAAGACGCAGCAAAAAAGACGGTGAAATACACTGCTGCGAATCGTCAAGATATGCTTGATACCGGGTTCATCCGCAACAAAGCGGTTGTCGGTTTTGCTCAGGCTATAGCGGGGATGTCGCCGGGAAACTCCGCACCGTCGCTCGTGCCTGGGCGACGGTCCCAGAGAAAAAGAATCAACGGCAAGTCTACGAAAGAATAGTTGAACAGCACCGCCGATTCGGTGCCACGGATGAGCAGGCGGAGGGGTGGTGCAGACAACATGGACTCACCGATAACAAGGATGAACCGGATGTTGTCGAGGTATTAAGTGACAACTGGGACACGGTCATGTGGTTCATGGCCTGTGACAAGCAATGGGACTTTAATCCCATGTCAGGCCGCCTCAATAAGCTGCCATTGACCGAAGTCAGGGCCGCTGCAGAGTTGGTAGGGCTGTCAAAAAAGGCGTGGAGGGAAAGGTTCCCCGGCTTGAAACTGATGATTGATGAAGTGTTGAGGGTGGTAAGGACTGAAAAATGAGTGGGCGTCTTGATGTAGCAGCTAGATTGATGATGAACCCGGACGATTATGTCCGGGGAGTCCGGCTCGCTAAGAAAGAAACCAAAGGCCTGGACGGCCAGATTAATAAGACCGGTAAAGCCAGCAAAAAAACCAGTAATGAAATATCAAAGCTGGGAAAGAATACTAAAAAAGCGGGCGATTCCAGCAAAAAAACCGGTAAAGATTTTGCCAGCCTGACTAAGTCCAGTAATGCAACGGCTCTCTCTATCAGTCGATTAGCCGGTTACATCGGCCCGGCTGCCCTCGGCGCTGTTCTGATTTCATCAGGCAAAGCTGCAGCAGTATTTCAGAAGAAGATGTCCGAGGTGGCTACGCTGCTTGATGACACGTCTTCTATCGACGGCATTACTCAAAGTGTTAGAGAAATGGCTATCGAGTATGGTAGCGATGCGCCGGCTCAAGCCTCAGCTATGTACCAGATTATTTCTGCCGGCGCTGAAGATGCAGCGGAAGCCAATGAAATATTAGCTGCATCAAATAAACTCGCCATCGGCGGTGTAACGGAAATTACCATCGCAGCAGATGGCCTGACCTCTGTGCTGAATGCCTACGGTGACCAGGTAGAAGATGCGACGGCAGTCTCTGATGCCATGTTCGTTGCCATGAAGGCCGGTAAAACTACCATTGGTGAATTGTCCGGAAGTGTTGGCAGCGCGGCACCACTCGCTGCGACGTTGGGCGTTGAGTTTAATGAACTGCTGGCATCAACGTCTGCGCTGACGCTGGGTGGTGTATCGACCAGTGAAGCAATGACCGGCGTCCGTGCAACTTTGGTGGCCATCACCAAACCAACAGCTGAGGCAAAAAAACTAGCTAAAGAACTTGGGATTGAATTCAACACTGGGGCATTAAGAGCGAAAGGTCTATCTGATTTTCTTTTAGATTTAAAAGAAAAAACAGGCGGTAACACTGAAGTAATGGCTGAGATGTTTGGCAGCGTTGAGGCATTAAATACAGTATTAGCATTGACCGGTAATCAGGCTGGTGCATTTACTGACATCCTTATAAAGCTTGATGAGAAAGCGGGTGCAACAGCCGCGGCCGTCAGTGAAATGACTGATAACTTTGACTTTGAATATGACCAGCTCATAGCGAACTTCAAAGATATTGGCCTGTCCCTGGGTGAAGGTGTTCTGCCACCTCTTACCGATGTTCTTGCTGGCTTTAATGAATTATTTGCAGTCTTGGGTTCAGGTGCTTCAACTGGAGAGAAAACCGAAGGGTGGATTAACCATATCGCCGGAGTCTTTGAAGCTAATTCCTATATGTTTGGACTGCTAAGTGATGAGGCTGAGGAACTATTCCGCTCGATTCGAACTGGAACATCTTCATTTGAAGGGCTAATTGCAAAGCAAAAAGAACTCGACCATCAATTTGCTGAAGGCGAGAAATCACTTAAGGGGCTGCTGACTGCAGAAGAACATCTCAATAAAGAATTTGAAGAGGGAATCAAGTTACTCGATGGCCTGGGTGAAAGTCATTTTGATGCGACAGATAAAACAAAGGACCATGCGGAATGGTTAAAGAAAACCGCTGCAGCTGCTAACCAGGCTACAAAAGAGTTTGATGAATTGCTGAGAGAGGTCAATGCAGAAGCGGCCGCAGAATTCAAAGCGAAGAAAGCAAATATTGATTTCACAAAGAGTTTTGAAGACCAGATAAAAGTACTCAAGGTACGTGTCAGCCAGGGTGAGATAGCTGCCAGAATTGAGGAAGACTGGATCCGTGCCCAGGAGGATGGCATTGATGTTACTCGTGATCAGATAGTCGCCTACTACGACCAGATCGGTGCGCTTGAGGGATTGCTCGGGGAAACTGAATCGGCCGCTGACCAATGGGGCAAGATTTGGAACAACGCTGTTGAAAATATGCAGCGCGAATCAGGTGAACTACTTTATGGCATCTTATTCGAAGATCCAATTGAATCATGGGACGATTTTACCGACACAGCCTTAGATATGTTTAAGCGCATGGCAGCAGAGATGGTAAATGCCTGGCTTGTAAGCGGCATTATCGGCTTGCTGAACGGTGATGGAATTAGTGGATTTTCAGTCGGTAAGTTGTTTGGTGGTGCAGCAGGTGGTGCCGGTGGATCTGCACTGGGCGGCATTGGGGCAAGCATTACCGGCAGCGCGGCCTATAAGAGCATATTCGGTGCGACTGCGAGCACAAGCTCTGGTGTTGGTGGCACGGGTCTTGTTGGGGGCGGGCTGCCTTTGCTTGGGCCGAGTATAGCGGGTACGGGCGGCACCCTCGCTGCCCCGGCCATCGCCAGCCAGGCAGAGGTTGCCGCACTTACCGCGCAATGGAGCGAGAGTGCTGCAGCGGTCGGGGAATATTCAGCCGCAACGAAAGCGGCATCGACATCGACAAGCGGTGCAACGATCGCAGCCGGTGGCTTTGTGGCTGCACTGGCCGGCATTGCTTTATATGGTGCTCTAGGAACATCCCGGCGCGAGAAAGAAAACGCGAAGCTGACAGACCAGTTTAATGTACTAAGGACACAGACCAATGAATTCGCCGGTGAGCTTGTCGCTGTCAACGATAACCTGTCAATTGTTGGTCAAACATCGGACGCGATGTATGTCTCTTTGCTCGGCACGCAGGAAGAAAGGCAGACACAGCTGCTTACGTATGCCGAGGCAATAAAAGAAGCCGGTGCGGAAATGCGGTTTATTTATCAGGAAGGGGAACAGTCCATCCATATGATAACGGGGAACATAGCCGAAGCGCATAAAATAATTGAAGAGGGCTTCGAGCACGCGAAGCTTTCCTTTGATTCCTTCACCGAGGCTGGCATAAACGGACTAACCGGCATGACCGCAAAAATGCGCGGCGATACGGGTGAGTGGACAAGGCTACTGCAAGGTGCGATGAACTCTGGCGCGGTGAGTGCCCGAGCATCGTTTGGCATCATCGAGGATGAATCCGGCAATACGTTTTTGCGGTTGCGTGGGCAGGCTAATGAGTGGGCGGAATTCCTTGGATCACAGGGTAGGGTCGCTGCTGAAAGTTTTGCCGGATCAATGCGCTATATGGATTCTGAGGGCGAGGCAGCCTTTGCAAATCTCTCTGCCGAAACAATGGCGTTTCAGGCGCTACTTAGCAGTTTACGGGCTCCTGATTTACAAGGGTCTGTTGCTTATTCGACTACCGCCCCTACAAGCCTTACAACACAAGTTACTGGGTTTGCTGATGGCGGTATATCCAGGAGTCCCCAACTTGCCTATGTATCAGAGGGGCGTTACGCAGCAGAGGCACATGTCCCTTTGCCTGATGGCCGCACTATCCCTGTTACGATCAGGGGTGATAACAACAGTAAAGATGTTGTGGTGGCCATCAACAAGCTGGGCGATCGCATGGCGGCGGTTGAAGAGGCGGTGCTGGCCGGGTCTGGTCAGGTTAAACAGGCGGTAGATAAGAATACCGACGCACGGCCTGACGACTTAGACACGTATACCCGGCGAGCTGCGCTGGAGCGTGTAGGGGTGGCGGCGTAGATGGCCATTGAAGACCTGCAATATAATGACTGGTTAGCCGACCGTGCATCACGGCCGGTGCACCTGGTTGAGTTGACGCATACCTCTGGCGCTGTGTCCCGACTGTCTGAGCGGGCATTTCGTCCAGCCGACAGTCAGACCGCTGGGCAGTTATGGCGAGCGCGGTTAAATAGCGTTGATATCGATTGGGGCATTGATGGCGGCATTGGTGGCTACTCGGAATTGTCGGTCTCGCGTATCAAAATTAATAATGCCGATCGTGCACTGGATAGGTGGCGGGATGATGCGATTGCCGGTGTTGCGATTAAGCTCGGTGATGAGCGCTGGGATGCCGCAGATTTCCGCACCCTAATAACAGGCAATGCCCGGCGGGTGAAGGTTGGGAAGGTCTGCGAGGTTGAGATACGCGGCAATGAGGATAATGCCGATACGATTAAAAATATCTCGCTGTCCGCAGCGTTACCCGGCACGATGCTGCAGACGTTGCTTACCACATACGGCGGTTATACAACGGGTGATATCAACACGACACGATTAAGCCAGCTGGACACTGATTACCCTTATACCATTGCGGCGATATCCGGTGATTTCAATTTGCTGGACGCAGCCGATAAGGTTCTTTCCGGCCTGCCGGTTGACTGGGGGTCAGATTTTGATGGACTAATTACGTTGTTCGAGCTTTCGAATGCTACCGGTGCATCAAGTTATCGTGAGATAAAGCCCGTAGCAGTAAAAGAGCCGGAAGTTAAGCAGCCGGTATGGCGTGTGACGCTATCCGGTGATTTTGGCGATGATGAAACAACGGAGCGTGCAGCCACAAAAACAGCCTATCCTGCAGCAATTGAAATTAATCTTAAGACTCATGTATCCAGCTCAGGCGATAGAGACTTGCTTGCTAACAAGCTGCTTGATCTTTATAGCGCCCCACGCGACCTCGTAAAACTATCAACCGATCGCCGTGACCGATTTACTGTCGGTGACGAGGTTAAATTGGTGTTCCCAGGGCTGGGCTATGACTCCGGGCGTTATG
>JBLYYR010000030.1:0-3672 GCA_048550195.1 Arenicellales bacterium | reverse complement strand
TTGCATAGTCAACTGTCACCGTCTGTGTGGAGGCGGTTGAAAGATCCACGGTAAATGTGGCAGAAGCATCTGACTCAGACACCGTGACATCATTCACAGTCAGATTTGTACAGCCCGATAGAGTATCCAGATCAAACGGAGGCGCTACTACCAGCCTGGACGACCCGACGTAAACGGGTAAACCCGCACTGACCATATCGAAGCAAACATTCGAGCCGGCAGGAAAAGAAAAATCAATTCCATCCACACCACCATTCCAAATCTTCAACAGGTAATCAATCATCAGGGGGTTTGTGGTGTCCAGCGTGTCACTTGACTCGATGCTGACACCGGTAACACTGGTAAAGGCCTGGGCGGATATGATTGTGCCATCATAGACTCTGCCTGTAGTACTACCACCTCCTGTGGCCCTCATGTGCCAACCCGTACCACCGCTACAGTCATTCCACAGAAAAATTCCTGGTTCAGTGGCTTGATCATAAACTGGTGCACCACAGGCACTAATATCGTTGTCTGTGATAGTACCCAGGCCTATACCATCTGAAATAGTTGTATTTGTCTCATTGCTTAAAGTCAAAGTGTACGTCTCAGAAACTTCCGCTTCAGCATCATCCAAGATTGTCACAGAGACTGTTTTTAAAACCTCGCCAGGGACGAATGTCAATGTACCATTCGTCGCGACATAATCACCTGAAATATCTGTAGCCGAGCCATCTACAGTGGCATAGTCCACTGTTATAGTCTGTGATGAAGCTGTTGAAAGGCTTACAGAAAATTCAGCCACACCGTCTGCTTCATTAACAGATACATCATTGACGCTAATACCCTCGCTTGCTCCACCATCAGGCACACAAGCAGCAAACGTGTCAAGATCTATCGCTGAGTTAACGGGTAAATGTGTAGCTCCCAGATATAATTGAATACCCGGCATATCTAAAGAAAAACAGGTAGTCGACCCAGCCGGCATTGAAAAATTGAGCCCATCAATGCCATTCTTAACCACGTTAAGGCTATATATCGCCTTATTAGGATCAGTTGTATCCAGGATCTCTCCTCCATCAAAGCTGTACCCTGTTATAGATGAAAACCCTAAGGACGATAAGATACTCCCTTCAAAATAATATATTGACTCGCTACCACCGACGGTTACCCTCAGGAACCATGAGCCATCACCTGCACAATCCTTCCATAAAAATGCACCAAGGTCATCCTCGGCAACGTAACTGGGAGTCCCACACTCATCTCCCAACTGATAGGGCTGAAAACCAATTGCCGGCCCAAGAACGACTGGATCGATTGTTCCCCCTTCATTAACACTGTACAGCTGGTCCGCAGGAACGTTAAGAAAAGTATCGATCTGCCCACTTGGCCACCTTACTTCAATATCTACCAGCGTATTACTGCCTAGTCCAAAATGAATTCTCTGATGGTTCTGGCTCCATCTGCGGTAACCGCCATTTTGTTCTCTCAGCTGAGTAATTAGCCCCCCGCCACTAGTCGTGGCAAAGACACTGGCACCCACACCATCCCGATTTGAACCAGATGGTTGTCCTGCCCCGACCAGATCCAGCAGTATCCAGTGATTATTCTCGGCTCCCATACCAGGATCGCCACTGGTATTTCTGAACATCTCAGCAGGCCCACCTAGACCAAACGGCCGCATCAGCAATCCGTTCGTTAGATAAAAATCCAGAAAACCATCAACATCAAAATCAGCAACGGCGACTCCTTCGCCAACGCCTGCACCGCTGTCTAGACCTACACCAATCTGGCCTTCCGCACCACCAGCGGATGCCACCTCAACAAAGGTACCATCACCCTGATTCTCATAGAGCTTGTTTGCAATATTTGCCACATAGTCTCTGCATACCATATACACATCAACATCCATATCATTGTCGAAGTCGCCGGTAGTCAGAGAAGGGCAAAATACATTATTACCAAAACCTCGCGTATCAGATTCATTTACAAAGCCGGTTCCGGTATTCATCAGTAACGCGGGTTTAACAGGAATATCTGACCCCGTCTGGCCAGTATTAACAAAGTCAGACACTGGTGCAGTTGCCTGTACTGTATAATAGCCTCTGCTAATTATATCCCCAGGTGCCATCGTAACTTGCCATTTTTTAAGAACCGGATCAAAACCTATATACGTTCCCTGATTCCCTGCAAGATTTGGGTCAAACAACGGGTCTGAAGGAATAAATCCGTGTACCGTTGTATCCGAAGGGTCCAACGTAAATGGTATTGTTGCAGGGACAGGGTTGCTGCCAGTTGCACCAATATACACTAGATTCGGGAAGTCAAATTGCTTCGAATCTATATCCACAGTAATGGGGCCGTCACTTACGAAGGTAAATCCACTCGTTTGTTCATCCTGTTCACATCTTAGCCAGGCCTCGATTTTGTTTAAGGACGGAATAAATTTCCCACCCACTAGCCTTAATCTTCCGCGTGTAACTAATATATCAGGGCGTAAATCTCCATCAAAATCGGCAATTCCTACATCTCCGGTATTATACGTAGCAGGAAACGAATATGTGCTTTCCACAAATTTACTGCTGATGGCATCTGCTATAATGTCATACGCTGTATGAGGAAAAATTTTGTCCCCTACGCACAACCACTCCATTTCCCCATCACCATCAATATCGGACGGGACTCCCCAGTGGGATTCGTAACAATCCCATTGATCCCGAAATGAGCGGGGGTTAAAGGTATGGTCATCCTTTTGCTCGTACAGCCAACCTTCTTTACGTGCATGAATGAGAATATCCAGTAAGCCGTCATTATCATAATCAAACCAGCCTACCATCCTCGCAATTAGATCAGCAGAAACTCCGAGTTCTACACTTTTATCCTGAAATCGACCATTTACATTAACCTGCATCCTGCCTAGAGCACCAGAACCCGTGGTACTATATAAGTCCTGATCGCCATCATTGTCGTAATCAGCCCACGACCCGCCATGAGTATCAGCAAGAACATGATCAAGCCAGGTCTTGGATGTGTCAACAGTTAATACAACATCAGTAAAAGTTCCATCAGCATTGTTCAGCCATACTGCTGGCCTGACGCGATGATTACTGTCAAAGAGATCTGGACGTCCATCGCCATCCAGATCGCCCCACGATGCTCCCCAGGATTCGCTAGTATCAAATGGACCAGCCGTATCAGTAACATTAGAAAACGTAATTTGTGCTAGCGATGGTGCGCACGAAAAGACCAAAGAAAGTAGAACTATGAAAGCTGCAATATTCTTATTCATAACGAAAATACTCATTATTTTGTTTTTTGGCAGATTATTAAGCGTGATTCAGCAGCATAGTTTAGACTCTTTCACTAAATACACAATACCAACAGGCTTAAGAAAAACCGTTATACTTAGACTTTAATGATTATCAAGGCCACCACTACACAGCCTATTCCACGCATTTAACCTGCGTCATCAAACCACACTTTTAAAAAAAATACACCCTATAATTGTTATGGCGCAATACTAACTCAAAAGTAGGAAATTTACAATCCTACAGGCTCAGCCCGCATGTCTCCAGGAAGGTAAGTCACTGATATAACTATTAATTTAGGAATCCGCCAGTCTTCTAATATATTTCTTACTAAGGCTTATGGGTATTGAAATGGTTATCAACGTTGCAGTTAAGGCATAGTCGA
>JBLYYR010000029.1:0-2725 GCA_048550195.1 Arenicellales bacterium | reverse complement strand
TTTATCTCGGCTGACCCCGGCTTCTCAGCCAGCAGGTAACCACTGCTAACCCAACCGGTTTTACCGTTTGGCAGGCGAACTTTTTTAAATGCCCCGGCTGTCTCAAGCACTTCCACTGCCGTTCCACTGGGAACAGAGTCAATTAACTGGCTCTCCTCACTGGCCTCGGCATGTATCCCCAACAAGATTTTATCTGTGACAAACAATGTTTCAGCATGGGTGATACTAACGCTGAACAGTGACGCCCAAAGTAACAAAAAAAAGTAACGCAAAATATTCATACAGATTCCTTAAAATATATCAAGCAGCAATACCACTATGCCTTAGTAAGGCATCAATTTGAGGCTCACGACCCCGAAACTCGACAAATAATTCCATGGGTTCGCGAGTTCCACCTTGTTCAAGTACCGCGTGCAAAAATTTCAGACCGGTTTGGTGATTAAAAATACCTTGTTCTTCAAATAATGAAAACGCATCCGCAGATAACACTTCCGCCCATTTGTAACTGTAATAACCTGCGGCGTATCCACCGGCAAAAATATGGGTAAAACTATGCTGAAAACGATTATAAACAGCCGGTTTAATCACAGCGACTTCCTGTCGTACTTCATCCAGTATTTTCTGTATGTTGGCGCCTGCAAGCGGATCAAATTCATGGT
Source organism: Arenicellales bacterium (assembly GCA_048550195.1). Lineage (GTDB taxonomy): Bacteria > Pseudomonadota > Gammaproteobacteria > BMS3Bbin11 > BMS3Bbin11 > BMS3Bbin11. Next base: position 2,066 of record JBLYYR010000029.1, on the reverse strand, counting down.
GCATACGGAAGTCAAACAAAGCAAACTCAATCTGTCGCATCATTTGCATTCCCGCCTGAAAATTCCTGGCAGCATACATTTTGTTATACAGCTCATCCGGTATTTTCTCACCGGTCTGATAATGACTTGCAATTAAATCAAGCGCTTGCTTCTCCCAGCACCAGTTTTCCATAAACTGGCTCGGCAACTCTACGGCATCCCAGGCAACGCCATTGATCCCCGAAACGCCCACATGGTCAACACTTGTAAGCATATGGTGCAAGCCATGCCCGAACTCATGAAATAAAGTGATCACCTCGTCATGAGTAAACAGCGCCGGGTCTTCACCAATAGGCGGGGTCAGGTTACAGGTCAAATAGGCGACCGGAGTCTGAACTGATTGATCGGCATTGCGCTTACGTCCGATACAATCATCCATCCAGGCTCCACCACGCTTGTTTTCTCGCGTATAGAGATCCAGATAAAACTCGCCACGCAAAACCCCATCTTCAGCACGAATTTCATAAAAGCGCACATCCGGATGCCAAACTTCTGCACCGTCCGTCTGCTTGATGCTAATGCCGTACAGACGCTTCACAACCTCAAACATTCCGCCAATTACCGAGGTCTCCGGAAAATAAGGCTTAAGCTCTTCCTGGCTGATGGCATAGGTATGTTGCCGCAGTTTTTCTGAGTAGTAACTAATATCCCAGGGCTGGAGGTTTTCTACGCCGTGCTCGTTGCGGGCAAACTCTTCCAGTTCCTGGAATTCCTTGTCTGCCACCGGTTTGGAACGTTTCGCCAGGTCATGTAAAAATCCCAGCACACGCTCAGGAGTATCCGCCATTTTGGTAACCAGGGATCGTTCCGCATAGGATTTATATCCCAGCAACTGGGCCAGCTCATGACGTAATGCAAGAATATCTTCCATCACCTTGCTGTTATCCCACTTACCGGCATTCGGCCCCTGCTCGGAAGCACGGGTCACATAAGCTTCGTGCATCTCACTGCGTAAATCGCGATCGTCTGCATAGGTCATTACGGCAAAATAAGATGGAAAATCCAGGGTAAACACCCAGCCATTCAATTCCTTCTGAGCGGCAGCCTGCTTTGCCATGGCCTGGGCAGATTCAGGTAATCCCGCCAGGCGTGCTTCATCTTCGATTTGCCTTGTCCATCCCTGGGTGGCATCCAGCACATTCTCTTCATATTTCGTGGTCAGCTTCGACAACTGCTGACGGATTTCCTTGTATCGTGCTTTCTTGACCTCCGGCAGATCCACACCTGACAGATGAAAATCCCGCAAGGCATTATCAATGACTTTCTTTTGCGCGGTATCCAGTTGAGCATAGTCTTTCGAATCTTTGACAGCCCTGTATGCCTGGTAAAGACCAGCGTTCTGCCCCATCTCGGTACTGTACTCACTCAGTTTTGGCAGGCAAGCATTATAGGCATCACGCAGTGATTCGCTATTCACGACCGAGTTCATATGGCTGACCGGTGACCACACCCGGCTCAGCCGATCATCCATATTCTCCAGCGGCTGAATCAGATTGTCCCAGGTGTATTCCTTTACCTCGGACAGCAATTGTTCGACGCCACGACGATCTTCTGCCAATAAACTGTCTATCGCGGGTTCAACATGCTCAGGCTTGATTTGTTCAAAAGGCGGTAACCCGCTCATGGTCAGTAGTGGATTGGACATGGATAATATGGTTTCAGGTATTCTTTATAATATTGTGTCAACATGAGGGCCGTAATCTACCACGACAACCCTCGGGCAACAAAAATTGGATCACAATACGCCTTATGCCGATCTCACGCCTGATTTGATTCTGGATGCCATCGATCTGACCGGTTTTATCACCAGCGGTTCACTGCTGGCCCTCAACAGCTATGAAAACCGCGTATATCAAGTGGGAATAGAGGACGGCGGCTTTCTGGTGGCCAAATTCTATCGTCCAGGCCGCTGGGATGATGCCACTATCCAGGAGGAACATGATTTTTCACTGGAACTGGCCGCCGAGGAAATCCCGGTAGTCGCCCCGTTCACTGATGATACTGGGCAAACCCTGCACCACTATGAG
>JBLYYR010000028.1:0-11477 GCA_048550195.1 Arenicellales bacterium | reverse complement strand
AGGAATTATTGGGGATCGCAAACTCCAGCGGGAAGCGCTTGCAGACCGATTACCAGAGGTTATTCGAACTCGGCGATCAAAGGGGTCTGCTCAGGAACTGCGGGAACGTCACATGATGGAAAGTGCCCGTTGGTACGATGCCATGACCTGCTCCCCCCGTATCGTGGAGAAGGGATGGGTCATCCCGGATCACTGGCAAGACCAGGTGGACCGGGCACGTGTAGGTGTATTAAGTTGCTCTTCGAATTTTCTCAACGCGGTTCAGGCTGAGTTATGGCTACGCGCTCTTGAACAATATCCACGCCCTGAGCGCCTGAAATTACGGGCCTGACATGATCTTGATCTAACAGCGATCAAGGGGTCGGAGTGATTAAAATTAAATCACTCCGACCCCTTTTTAGACCAAGTAGATCTGTCCCCTTAGGTTTTTCTCAGGTGAATACGGGATCACCAGTGATAACCGGCAGTAATGCCTACATTCAAGCCGCCAGCCTCACGATCCTGGTCGAAAAGTGTTACTTCAGCTTTCGTATAGCGAACATCCATCCCGAGATTAAAGCTGGGGGTAACTGCATAATAGGTTCCCGCGCCTATCCAGGCGCCGAACGCGGTGTCTTCATCGTCCACCGTTACACCTGCATTCTCGTTTTCAAGTGACGCAGAAATAATCGCTAACCCCCCGCCTACATACGGCCTAAATGAAGTATTTTCCAGTGTAAATATTTTTCTCGCACCAAGGTGCAGTTCCATGGTGCCGCCGGTATCTTCATTTGCACCGTCTTCATGAACTTCAGCGGCACTAATTAGGTCAGCGGCGATACTGACTGGCCAGCTCTGCTTTCTAAAATCAGATATTACACCTGCAGATCTTTGTGAATTGAGATTTGGCCAATCATCGTCATCGACAGATTTATGCCCCACGTAACCGCTGATATTGCCTGTCCAGCCACCAGCCTGTGTGTCGTCAGCGTGAGCAGCGGGCATAGCCATAAACAGTAGTGTTGATAGTGCAGTGCTTGTTATAGTAGAAACAGTTTTTAAATTCTTCATAAGTAACCCCTTGCGTCAGAAAGTTCACCGAGGGAATCTCAGTGCTTGATTGAAAGTATAGGGATTACTTCTGTTTCGTCTGTTGCTATTGTGTGTGAGATTTGTATCAGTATGTAACTGTTTAATTATCGTTCTATGGTTTGTTACATTCTGTTACAAAAGGACAACAAACTGACAACAGTTGAAGCAGGATCAGCAGATTATAATGGCATCACGCAAATTGAGATAAGGTGAATAACGTGTCAACGAACGCTTCTATTAATGCGGCTTTTGCTGAGAATGCATTAAAAATATTGCTGGTTGAAGACGATACCAGGCTCTCTGCCCTTATTCAGGAGTATCTGCAGAAACAGGCAATGGTCGTATCTATCGAACATCGTGGCGATCTGGCATGTGAGCGCATCATCGACGAATCCCCCGACCTCGTCATATTAGACCTGATGCTGCCCGGCATGGATGGCCTGGAAGTTTGCAAAACGGTGCGTCCGCAGTATGCAGGGCCTATCATGATGTTAACCGCGCGAGATGAAGACATAGACCAGGTAGTGGGGCTGGAGATAGGGGCTGATGATTACATCACCAAGCCGGTGCAGCCCAGGGTGCTGCTTGCACGCATCCGGGCACTGATGCGCCGCTTCTCTAATACGGGTTCGACTCAACAGGCACAGCAGGCGGAAAAAAGTGAGTATAGCTACGGTTGTTTCACTATCAGTGCCACAGCGCGTGAGGCATGGTTGCATGATGAGGTGCTGGACCTAACGACCAACGATTTTGATCTGCTGTGGTTGCTGGCTAGTAATCCCGGCGAAATTTTCACACGTGATGCAATATTAGAAAGTTTACGTGGTATCGATTATGACGGTATAGATCGCTCAGTCGATATACGCGTATCCCGCTTACGTAAAAAACTTGGTGATGATACCCGCCACTCGCTGCGGATTAAAACCATACGCGGTAAAGGCTACCTCTTCGTTAAAGAAGCCTGGGAAGAATAAACGCCGTGGGTCGATTATTTCTAAAACTATACTCATTTATTGCACTGGCCGCTATCGTGTTTTTTTTGGGGGTAGCTAACATTGATAAAATTTTACATGGCACATTTGAGGGCCATTTAGGGTCCCTGTCACAGGGAGCCTATTATCTTCTGGAAAAGCGTCTGCAAAATGCGCCAGAAGCACAATGGCCTGAGATCCTGGCCGAGGTTAACCAGGGCGGTGGTTACCTCCTGGAATTATTGCCTATTGAGTCTTTGTCTTTGCCACCGGCAACAATGGATCGGCTAAAACAGGGAACCGTCGTGGTTTCTGAAGTGTATAAAGCTAAATATATCTATAAGCGTATAGGTGATAGTCAATGGGTCTTACAGTTTCCATTTGAACAATCGGGCTATCTGCATGCACAGCGGTTGGTAAACAGTACTTTTAATCTGATTGAACATCGCTTACATGATGAGCCGTTAAGCAGCTGGCCAGCTACCATTGAGAATTTAAATCTGCACTTTGGTTTTCCAGTTTCCCTTCTCAATAATGATGAAGTAGTCAGTGGCGAACCACAGATGTTGGAGAGCAGAGAAAGCATCGTATATGAGTTCGAAAAAAACGATGAAGAACTGTTCTATCGAAGGATAAACAACTCGCCCTACATTATTAGATTAGGGCCATTCGATAATCCGGTTACACTCACATACCTGCAGGCGATGATGCTGCTGGTTTTTTCATTACTGGTTGCACTCGCGGTGCTGTTCTGGGTTTATCCTCTATGGCGAGACCTTAAGCGCCTGGGTATCAGCGCCAGGGCATTTGGACAGGGAGACTTCAGCGTACGTGCACTACCTCGTAAACATTCAGTACTGTATCGTCTGGCGGGTACGTTCAATGACATGGCAGATCGCATCCAGGGGCTAATCTCATCACATAAAGAACTCACCAATGCTGTCTCTCACGAACTTCGAACACCGATAGCACGGTTACGCTTCGGTATGGAGATGTTAGAAACATCAAGGCAGGCTGAAGATAAAAGCCGCTATATGGCGAGTATGAACGATGACATTGACGAGCTGGATCAGCTTGTTGCCGAATTGCTTACCTATGCACGATTTGACAGGGATAAGCCCGTTCTGGAGTTTCAGCGACTGGAAATTTACCCCTGGTTAGATGAAGTAATACGACAGGCGAAAATTGGCATGGATGGCCTGGTCATTGATTTTGAAATACCTGAACACGAACTCAAGTACGCGCGTTTTGATCCAGTGTTAATGGCAAGGGCGTTAGGAAACCTGCTGCAAAATGCAAAACGCTATGCACACAGCGGGATAAAAATAACCTTCTCCAGAGATAATGGCTGCTACCAGCTAAAGGTTGATGACGATGGCCCCGGAATTCCCGAAGATGAGCGTGAGCGCATATTTGATGCATTTAGACGGCTCGATGCCAGCCGTGACCGTGGTACAGGTGGATATGGCCTGGGCTTATCGATCGTTCAGCGTATTACTTACTGGCATGGTGGCAACGTCAGCGTTGCAGATTCACCTTCAGGTGGCGCCAGCTTAATAATGCGTTGGCCTGAAGAGGAGGATCAGGTGGCAAAACGATGAATGAATTTAAGGAATTCCCAAAATAAGCAGAAACCCTAAACAAAAAATACGCCTCAATCTATTTCAACATCGCGCTAGTAACAATTTAGAAATATTTAGGGTCAGAGTAAAAACTCTGTCCCCTATTATTTTTTTTAATTACTGCGTATGGATATGAGCGTCTCCTTAGGATTCACTGTGTCGCCTTTTTGTATATAGATGGTTTCGACACGGCCTGATACAGGTGCGGTAATTTCCGTTTCCATCTTCATCGCCTCGGTAATCAGTACCGGCTGACCCGCTTCCACGCTGTCGCCTTCGCTTACCAGCACGTCGACGATGTTGCCGGGCATTTCGGTGGTGACGTCGCCTTCTTCACTCGGGGCAGGGCGTTTGCCTGCGATACTCTCCCTGACAGCGCCTGTTGTTCCTCCTCCCAGGACAATCTCATCGAGCGTTTCAATAAGAAGTTCTTCCGGAACACCATCGACGGAGAAGTAGAACTGTCGCTCTGCCTGTCCTTTGTGACCGGCACCGGTCAGCTTGATGTGGTAAGTCTCACCATGAATAGTGACGTTGAACTCAGTGGGGGCGGCTTCTGTGCCAGCGACTCCGTTGCCGGGCGGTTCCAAAGGTTCAGGTACCAGTGTGCCATTATTGCGATGTTCGAGAAATTGTCGGCCTATTTCCGGGAACATGGCATAGGTCAGTACATCTTCGTCGCTACCTGCAAGTGAACCCACATCGTTGCGCAGTTGATCCAGTTCCGGCTTCAGCAGGTCTGCCGGTCGGCATTCGATGAGATCTTCCTTACCTACCGCTTCCTGTTGCAGGGTGGGTTTCACTGTGCCGGGCGCCTTACCGTAGCCACCCTGAAGATACAGTTTCACCTCGTTGGTGATTGTCTGGTATCGCTTTTCTGTCAGTACATTGAGCACGGCCTGGGTACCGACGATTTGAGATGTTGGCGTGACCAGGGGAGGATATCCGAGGTCTTTGCGTACAGCGGGAATTTCAGCCAGCACATCGTTCATGCGGCCGAGTGCGTTCTGTTCACGCAGTTGATTGGCCAGGTTGGAAATCATTCCCCCCGGCACCTGGTTGATCTGAACACGGGTATCTACGCCGGTAAATTCACTCTCAAACTGGTGATATTTTTTTCGCACATCGTAGAAATACATGCCAATTTCCTGGATCGCTTCCAGATCCAGGCCAGTGTCATACTCTGTTCCTCTTAGTGCTGCAACCATGCTCTCGGTTGGTGGATGAGAGGTGCCTCCAGCGAACGAGGAGATGGCAGTGTTCAGATTTTCACAGCCATTCTCGATGGCCTTCAGGTGGCACATGTCTGCCAGCCCGGAAGTGCTGTGTGAATGCAGGTGCAGCGGCAGGTCAACAGCATCCTTGACGGCCTTAAAGAGTTCAGCCGTAGTATAAGGTGTCAGCAGGCCGGCCATGTCCTTGATGACTATCGACTGGCATCCCATGCTGGCTAGTTCACGGCCCATCTGTACAAATCCTTCAACGCTGTGTATCGGACTTGTCGTGTAGCAGATCGTTCCCTGGGCGTGGGCACCGGCCTCCAGGGTTGCCTCGATAGCCGTCTTTAAATTTCGCAGGTCGTTCAGGGCATCAAAGATGCGGATCACGTCCATGCCGTTTTCGACAGTTTTTCTGATAAAGGCACGTACCACGTCATCGGAGTAATGCCTGTAACCGAGCAGGTTCTGTCCACGGAGCAGCATCTGCAATCGGGTGTTGGGCAGTGCTTCACGCAGTTTTCGCAGGCGTTCCCACGGGTCTTCCTTGAGGAAACGGAGGCAGGCATCAAAGGTCGCTCCTCCCCAGCATTCCAGTGACCAGTAACCGATAGCATCCAGTTTAGCGCAGATTGGCAACATGTCCTCGGTGCGCATACGTGTCGCAATCAGGGACTGGTGTGCATCTCGCAGGATAACGTCAGTAATTTGAACCTTGGGCATGATATATTCCTCTGTGTTACAAACCGGCATGTGCAGCCATGGCTGCTGCCAGGGCCGCAGCCAGGTGATCAGGTCGTTTTTTTGTCGAGTAGTCGACCAGTCCGGGGTTTTCTTCGACAAAGCCGGTGTTAAACTCTCCGCTCCGGAATTCCGGGTGGTGCAATATCTCCAGGTAGTAAGGTATCGTTGTGCGAATCCCGTACAGACCCATGTCGAGTAACGCACGTTCACCGCGATTGATGAGGTCTTCCCAGGTTAATGCCCAGACAATTACCTTGGCCAGCATCGAGTCATAATAGGGTGGTACCTCGTAACCGGTATAGATGGCCGAATCGGTACGTACACCCGGTCCGCCCGGTGCGTAATAGCGTGAAATTTTGCCAAAGCTGGGCAGAAAGTTATTCTTTGGATCTTCCGCATTAATACGGAACTGCATCGCGAATCCACGGCGCTGAATCTCATGCTGCTTGAAGCGCAGGGGCAGGCCGGCAGCAATACGGATTTGTTCTTCGACGATGTCTACACCGGTTATCGCTTCGCTGATGGTATGTTCAACCTGGACACGGGTGTTCATTTCCATGAAATAGAAGCGGTCATCCTTGTCTAGCAGGAATTCGACAGTGCCGGCATTGGTATAGTTAACGGCTTTTGCCGCGATGACTGAGAGGCCGCCAATATACTGGCGCTGGGCTTCATCCAGCTGCGGCGAGGGGGCGATTTCTATTAGCTTCTGATTGCGGCGCTGAATCGAACAGTCACGCTCAAACAGGTGTATTGCGTTGCCATGCTTGTCGGCTAGTACCTGTACTTCAATATGGCGCGGATTGACGATGCATTTTTCGATAAAAACATCAGCTCGACCGAAGGCCTTGGTCGCCTCAGAGATGACTCTTTCGTAGTTTTTTCGCAAATCAGCCGCATCGTCACACCGTCGAATGCCGCGTCCCCCTCCGCCTGAGGTCGCTTTCAGCATTATCGGATAGCCAATCTGCTCTGCCAGCTCCAGTCCCTCTTCGAGATTCTGCAGATTATCCTCTGAGCCGGGGGTAACCGGCAGGCCAGCGTCCTTCATGGCCTTTCGCGCAGCAGTCTTGTCGCCCATGCGACTGATGACCTCGGCTGTTGGACCAATGAAAGTCAGGCCACGTCGTACACAGGCTTCTGCAATTTCCGGGTTCTCGGACAGAAAGCCATAGCCGGGATGGATGGCGTCGCAGCCGGTAGCAACAGCGAGGTTGGCAATGCGATGGACATTCAGGTAGCCGGCGAGTGGGTCAGCACCAAGGCTATATGCCTCGTCAGCTTTTTTTACATGCAGGGAGTAACGGTCTGCATCCGAATAGATTGCAACGGAGCGAATGCCCATCTCTGTGCAGGCACGAATGATGCGAACGGCTATTTCACCGCGATTAGCTATCAGTATCTTGCGTAACATGACATCATATTCATGAGATTATCCAGCTGCTTTTGACGAGACAGCTTACCAGGAAAGCAATATAGTTCCGGGTTATTATACATGCTTCTGTTGTCTCTTTTAATGCGCAAAGCTGCTGTGTCGATGGCTTTTTTGGTTTCAAGTGTGATGACGGTGCCTCATCAAGGTATGATGGTTTTTGTAGATATATTCATAGTGGAGGTTAATATGATAACGCGACTATTTTCAGGCATATTAGTCTTATTTTTTACAGGATCTGCCATGGCGATTGAAGAACCAAAATACACAGTCATAGAAAAGTCAGGAGAGTTTGAGCTGCGTGCTTATAACCCTAAGATCGTTGCGGAAACACTGGTGCCAGGGCCACTGGATAAAGCATCTAGCGCTGGATTCAGGTTGATTGCAGATTATATTTTTGGCAACAACACATCGCGTACGGGTGGAAATGAGAAAATCAGCATGACTGCACCAGTGACTATGGAGCCTAAGTCAGAAAAAATTAGTATGACCGCACCGGTGAGCCTGGAGCTAACTGGTGGGCAATGGCGTGTGCATTTTGTCATGCCTGGCCAATACACTTTAGAAACCTTGCCTAAGCCTAATAACCCAGCAGTGACTTTGCGTGAAGTGCCTGCAAGCAATTATGCAGTGGTTAGTTTTTCTGGCTTTGCCGGTGAAGATAAAATAGCTAAAAAAACGGCAGACTTGATGAAATGGCTGGATAGCAAGGGAATAACGCCTATTGGTAATCCTGAACTGGCACGTTATAACCCACCTTGGACATTGCCATTTTTACGCCGTAACGAGGTTATGGTGGCGTATTAGCCACCTGCGCAATTTTTTGGCGGACATAATTTTGATTAAAGGGGGCGGAGTGATAAAAATTTAATCACTCCGCCCCCTTTAAGTTTTAAAGACTTTTGCAGTTGACCTCTTATGTGCTTATTTTTCTATTTTTGTTATTGAATAGACCTTGATGAAATCATTCGAAGCTTTGTGTTCAGCAGATACTGTAACGGTAACTTTACCAGTAAATGCTTTGCTGGTATCAATACTTGCTGAGGATGCAACGTCTTCACTAACTGAAACTAGTATATTTTTACCGCCTATAATTATCACTCCGAATGCATCATCCCCAGGTTCTACGGATGAGTCCAAATCCAGCTCAGTGGTAACTGATTGAGGAAGATTATTTAAATCTATATCCATACTAACTTGTGTGTCAGCAGAATTAATTTTAGCTGTTTTCGTGTTTTCAGATGTATCTCTGCTGGTTTGAGTGCCATCAGTGTTTTCATTACATGCTGAAATGACGAGAAATAATAACAAGACAAATAGTTTCTTCATGATCAATCCCTTTTTTGGTGGAACTATATCGGCTGAGTTAATTTTTATATTATCCTCTTCAGCCGTACCTGGACATAATAATAACTAACTAAATCAACAAATAATATGCCTTTTGATATCAGTATAGCTGAAATAGCCTGGTGTCGTGAAGGAAAAAGGATCGGAGTGATTTAAATTTAATCATTCCGGTGCCTCAAATGATGTTTAATTCGACGAACAATCAAGTGACACATCTAATGCATTCACAACTATATCAAAACAGTTCATACTTCATGGTATTCGTGTTGGATGATGAGGTGAAATGAAAACTAATATTGATCAATTTCGTGTGCCTGAGGGCGGCAATGTCCTTTTAGATGACAGGCCGTCCAGGGTCGAGCCTCTGTATCAATCTAAAAGTGATTACAGGAGCATCCTTAAAAAACAGGTGGCTGAGCTGAAAACAAAGCAGCAACTACAATATGCGCATGATAAATATTCATTGTTGCTGGTGTTTCAGGCGATGGATGCAGCGGGCAAGGATGGCGCTATCAAGCACGTGATGTCTGGAATTAACCCACAAGGTTGCCAGGTGTTTAGTTTTAAGCAACCGAGTAAAAATGAACTGGATCATGATTTTTTATGGCGCACCAGCAAGTGCTTGCCGGAAAGAGGGCGCATTGGTATCTTCAACCGTTCTTATTACGAAGAGGTATTGGTGGTACGGGTACATCCCGAGTATCTGTCTGGGCAGAAGCTACCGCAAGAACTGAGTGACACAGACGCAATCTGGCAGCAACGGTATCAATCTATCTTAGATCATGAAAAGCATTTATACAGGAATGGCACGCGCATCATTAAATTCTTTCTACATATATCAGCAGATGAACAGCGCAAACGTTTTCTTGCGCGTATCGATAATCCTGAAAAGAACTGGAAATTTAGTTTCGGTGATATCGAAGAGCGAAAATACTGGAAACAGTATATGCACGCTTACGAGCAATGCATGAACGCGACCAGCACGACGACGGCGCCATGGTACGTGGTGCCCGCGGACGATAAGAAGAATGCACGTTTGCTAATCTCGGAAATCATCCTCCAAACATATAAATCAATGGATATGCATTACCCGATAACCGATGAAAAACGCCAACAGGAATTACTCGCCATACGTGAACAGTTACAATCAGAGGCGCTCACAAGTTGACTCACGGCCCGCTCTCTGACGGAGCCGCGCATATTAAAAAGGATTAAGGATCTGCACCAATGAAAACAGAAAAACTGTATGAACAACTGATCGCAAGTGCTGGTGAAGACATCGAACGTGATGGCCTGTTGAAAACGCCGGAACGTGCTTCCAAAGCCTTTGCTTTTTTGACCCAGGGCTATCAACAGTCACTGGAAGAGGTTTTGAACGGTGCGGTGTTCGAGTCAGACAACGACGAGATGGTGATCGTTAAAGATATCGAGCTGTACTCCATGTGTGAACACCATCTGCTGCCATTTGTCGGTAAAGTGCACGTGGCTTACATCCCGCAGGGCAAGGTGATAGGTCTCTCCAAGATCGCACGAATTTCTGATATGTTTGCACGTCGTTTGCAGATTCAGGAACAGCTGACCAAGCAGATTGCAGATGCCGTGATGGAAGCGACTAATGCGGCAGGTGTCGGCGTGGTGGTCGAGGCGCAACATTTCTGCATGATGATGCGTGGTGTGCAGAAACAGAATTCATGGACAGTGTCATCTATGATGCTAGGGTCCTTCCGTGAGAACCATCGCACCCGGCATGAATTTTTACAACTGATTAGTAAGTAACCAATAGCAGTAATTAAAGGGGGCGGAGTGATCTTGTTTTAATCACTCCGCCCTCTTTAACTCTCTGAATCCTTGATTTGTTTGTGATATGAAACATTCCACTCAAGACCTCAAGCAACTTACTGCCAGAACGCTGGAACACTATAACCAGAATGCAGAAGGTTTCTTTGCAGGTACCATCGACCATGATGTTAATCAGAACATCAATTCTTTACTGAGTTATATAGAAGGGAATGCACCTTTTAAAATACTGGATGTTGGCTGTGGGCCGGGTCGAGATCTTAAGGTGTTTGTGGAGCTAGGGCATGTTGCTGTTGGCCTGGAGGGTGCAGACCGATTCGTCGATATGGCACAAGCATATAGTGGTTGTGAAGTATGGTATCAGGATTTTCTTGAACTCGATCTTCCAGCTAAACACTTTGATGGTGTTTTTGCCAATGCCTCATTATTTCATGTGCCGAGTCAGGAACTGCCCCAGGTGCTGTTGGCAATAAATGCGACGCTGAGACCAGAAGGCGTACTATTTAGTTCAAATCCACGTGGCAATAATCAGGAGGGCTGGAACGGTGGGCGCTATGGCGCCTATTATGATCTAGAAACCTGGCGCAGTTATATGCTTACGGCGGGTTTTGTTGAATTGACGCATTATTATCGCCCGCCAGGCGTACCTCGTGATCAACAGCCGTGGCTGGCAAGCGTCTGGAGAAAAACATAATTAACTAAAGGGGGCGGAGTGATTTAAATTTTAATCACATCGGGTAATAATAAGAGACAGACCACGTTTTTTTGGTATTGAGATACAGCAGAAGGCAAAAAAAGAATCGTGGTCTTTCCCCTATTGTTTTCAATTGTTTTAAAAAGGAATCGTAATGACAGGTAAATGTTTTTTTTGTCGGATGCTAATCAACGACACCAAGAAAGAAATCTTAGCGCAAAATGATCTGGCTGTGTTAATTCGCGACACCAAACCGGTGAGTAATGGGCATTCCCTGATTATTCCTCGGCGTCATGTCAGTTCATTTTTTGATACAAGCCCTGAAGAGCGAACTGCTTTAATGGCGCTGCTTGATCATACTAAGAAAGACCTCGACAGGGAATTTAGCCCCGATGATTACAATCTGGGGATCAATGATGGCCCGTTAGCAGGACAATCCATCCCTCATCTGCATATACATCTTATTCCGCGTTACAAGGGCGACAAGGATGATCCCCGCGGCGGGGTACGCTGGATTATCCCGGAAAAAGCAAAGTACTGGTAGCGCGAAATAACAGGGGACAGGCCACATTGTAGCTGTCT
>JBLYYR010000027.1:0-12245 GCA_048550195.1 Arenicellales bacterium | reverse complement strand
TCCGCAAAGCAGACGCTGCCCGTAAGGCCGAGGAGACCCGCAAAGCAGACGCTGCCCGTAAGGCTGAGGAAGCCCGCATAGCTGAGTTGGTAAAAAAGAAGAAATCGGCAAAAAAGGCTGCCAAAAAGGCCAAAAAATCCGCTAAAAAGTCAGCAAAAAAGGCGGCCAGAAAAGCCCAGAAAAAAACAGCAAAGAAAGCCATGAAGAAAAAGATTACCTTGAACGCAAGGCGTGGGATCAGGCTTAAGCCGCCTGGAAATAAATGATTATTTTCAGGTTTGATGAGATAGAAACTGTGAGTAAATACCGCATAACTATTTCATTTTTTAGAGCACCATTGGTGTTTATCATGCTAACAGCCATGCCCGGGTTCTCAATTCTGCCCGCATCAGGACAGAACCCCTGGCTCGAGAGCGACAAACCTTTAATTGATGATAGAGGCCTGGATTTATCGAAGGAGAATAGCTGGCGTGAGAAAGCTGATTCTCAACCAGAGGATGCCATTGATGAATCAAAATACCCGCCTATGGATGAAAATGAAACTTTAGGAACAGATCGTTTTGGGTACCCGGCAGTAGATCAGGCTTTACAGGATTCAAAGCCTGTTACAGGCAGTAGTGATTTCCAGTACCCGGATGCTCAACCTTACAGGAAAAAACCCATTTATCCCGGCAATAGACAGCAAAGCATGCCCGGGTATTATGAAAATCGCCAATATCCACAGTACCGACCAGGTTATCAGTCAGGCTATCCAGGTGATCAGCGTGGTTTTTGGCCAGGTAATGGTGGTATGCGTGGATTCCCATTCGGCGGTGGGTCCGGGTCTGGATTCCCGTTCGGCGGTGGGAATGACTGGATGCCTTTTTCAAACTCTGGCTACAGGTGATATTCGCCTTGATTCACTGTACAGGCCAGGCCTGTAGAAAAAATAGATACAGCATTTTCGCTGTGTATAAGAAGTAGCTTAAGGTTGTTGCTGGCTACTTTTGAGTAAATGTATAAAGAGGTTTGTTCTATGAAATCTGCTATCGCTTTCCTGTTTCTTGCAGTGCTGTTGGCAATGTCTGGTGCGCATGCGTTTTCCCAGTCTTTCTCTGCAGAGGCGCTGCAGACTGCACCGGGTATGCAACCGATACGTATGCAGCTGTATGTCTCGAAGGACAAGTCGGTGCGGATTGAAATGACTACCCCACAGGGAGAAATCGTCCAACAGTACTTTTCCGACGCAGGTTTGATGAGAGTCATTTATCCAGCAAGAAAGGAATACATAGAGCAGCAATCACCGGCCCCACTGTCGATGCCAGGTGATATAGTAATGAACCCGTGTGACAATATGCCAGATGCAAAATGTGAAAGCCTTGGTGAAGAGAGCATAAATGGGCAACCAGCTATTCACTGGAAGCTTACACGCCAGGGGCCAGGTCAGCAGGTGTTTACTATAGAGCAATGGCTTGATAAGAAACGCGGTATCACCTTGCGTGAGAAGTTGCCGAATGGTTCCAGTATCAATGCAATAATGACCGGTAATGAAAAGATTAATGGTAGAGATGCTGAACGCTGGGAAGTGACGATGACTTCAATGGATGGTAAGTCACAGTCTGGTACGCGTTGGTATGATGTGGAACTGGGTATAACTGTGCGTGAAGTATTTCCCAATGGCTCGGTCAGGGAGTTGAAAAATATTGTGGTGAAAGAACCCAGCACTAGCTTATTTATGCTGCCAGAGGGTTATCGTAAAATTGATGTTCCAGCTCAACCGCAGGAGAGATAGTAGTGATTACAGTGGTAGGTAATTTCAAGGGGGGTACAGGTAAAAGTACCGTTGCCTTCAATCTGGCAATCTGGTTGTCGTACCAGGATAAGAAGATTGCTGCTGTGGATCTTGATCCCCAGGGAAGCCTGACAGATGTCATGTATGTTCGTGAGGAAATGGATTATTCACCGATGATACCTGTGTTTCAGGAGCTAACCAAGAAGACAGGCAAAGAATGGGATGAGGTGATTGTTGATGTCGGTACCGCTGATTTACCTGCAATGGAAAAGGCCCTGTTGTTGGCTGGCCGTGTCATTATTCCGGTTGCGCCTTCGCAGGCCGATGTGTGGTCGACACAGCGATTTATGGATCTGGTACGAAAAAACTGCAAAAAAGACACTATCGTTACGGGTTTAATAAACAGGGCTGATACGCATCCTAAAGTGAAAGAGACTGAAGAGGCGATGGAAGCCCTGACGATGATCAGCGGATTAAAGATGCAGAAAAGCTATCTTTACCAGAGGACAGCATACCGCAGGGCGTTTAGCGAAGGGTTAGCAGTTTTTGAGATGATGCCGGCAAATAAGGCTGCAGGTGAAGTATGGCGTCTGTCACGGAGTCTGTTCACCACTGGTGCAGCAAAAAAGAAGAAAAGTAAATCAACCCGAAAAAAGAAATAGTAAGGTAATTTGTAGTTAAATAAATTCTCAGCAAAGAGATCTGTTATGAAAATCACTCGCTGGCTACTCTGTCATCTGTTGTTAATTACCCTGCTGATCTCTTTCGGTGTTATTTTTTCTTTTTGGGATGAGCTGAAGAGCGATTTTACCCGGCTGACGGGCGGTATTGCTCAGGAAGAGGTAAATCAGTTAGAGAAGTTATCTACAAAATTAGATGTAGAAACTGTCGTGACAGAAAAGAAGCAGGAAAGTAGTATTGCTGCTGAACCAGCAACCGTGATTGAAGTGGAGAGTCGGGCAGCTCAGCCACAAAAAAAAGCAGGTGATCCGTGGAGTACAGTACTTGATGGTGCTAATGTGCAAGCGGGAAAAGAGGCCAGACCTGCTGCTGACATACCATTGGAATCCGCTTTTCCTCCTGAGAACTATGATCCAGAGTCCAGCGTTGTAGTAGATAATAATACGCAGCCAATGGGTATGAGTGCGTCCGCAAAAGCGGCACCTCGCGCTGGTGATATAGAAGCAGAAAATTCAGCTGCAGCGGGAGAGTATTTTTCTGCTTTGGAGGAGGCTCGACGATTATACTGGGAAGGTAAAGCCGGACTTGCTCAGGAGGCCTATGAAAGTTTGATGTTTAAATATCAGGATATGCCAGAAGCTGCTGCAGAATTGGGAAATTTACTATTGCAACAGGGTAATCAGAATGGCGCCACATGGGCCTATAAAAATGCCATTCCGCGCTATTTAAATTTGCATCGAGAGCAAGAAGCCATTAGCATTATGAAACTCCTATCGCAGTACGACCCCGCGATAGCAGAAAAACTACAAAAAAAATACTGGTAGCATGCCGCGTAGCAAGGTGGCTCCTGTCAGTCCCGCCAAAGGAAAGGAGAAAATATGCTTTTAATCAGGCTGTTACGTAATATATTGGCACTTGTTGGGTTGGCCACTGTGGTTGCAGCAGGCATGATGTACCCGCAAATTAAAAAATTTCAGACTGAGTTTGATCCGGGTGCGTTTAATACCTACAAGGAACTTACCAGTAACGTGCTTGAAGCAGGAAATGCGGTTGAAGCGACGACCTGGAAGTATAAGCTGGAGGAAGGTGTTTCAATTGATGATGCTATACAAAGCATGAAGATTGCAGCGAACTCTCACAATATAAAAAATGTGGGAGAGCTTCCTTTATATAAGGAAGTTGAGTCGATGACGGGGAAACCATACCGGCATGCGCAAATATTTATGTTTTGCAATGCCGCAACAGCGGCAAAAATGATGGATTACAATGATGCGTATTCGGCATATTTACCTTGTCGGGTAGCTCTGGTAGAAGATAAACAGGGCCAGGCCTGGTTGTACAGCCTGAATATGGACCTCATGATCTATGGGGGTGAACCATTGCCGCCTGAGCTTAAGGAAGAGGCCATGAATGTTAAGAATATCATTCTAGACATTATGCAAAAGGGGGCAGCAGGAGATTTTTAAAATATAAAGGGGTTTTCAGGAATGGATAAAACGGTTGATCAAGTAAATGCATTAAATGTCGAGGCTATCGAAGGCGGTGCAGAATGCATGGGCAGGCTGGCAGATAGTTTTGAAGCAAGCGCCCGCAGATGGGAATTGATCGTCTATCCATCAATGGTTGCCTTTATTCTTCTTGCCTCGTATGGTTTTTTTCTGATTTATAATCTAACGCATGATATCTCTGATGTGGCGAAGAGTGTGCGTGAAATGACAGCAACTGTGACTGAAGACCTGGGTGAGATCTCGGGAAAAATGAGCCAGATTTCGAATTCAACCGCATACATGCGACCCATGTCAGAAGATATGCGGGCGATGACTGGAAGCATCAACGAAATGAATACCAGCGTGAGCCATATGCAGTACAATATGTGGCAGCTGAACCGTAATGTGTCAGCGCCATTTAATATGGTTGATAAGATGATGCCGTTTGGATCTTCCAGACCCTATGGCCGGTCGAACAGCCGTATCACCCCGCCTTTGCGCCCGCGTCAGCCGTATGCTTATATGCCGCAGCCTGCAAGGTCTGTCCCCTCAGTAGTAAATCAGGCTAATACAACCCCTGCTGCACAGGTGACTTACACCTACTACCCCTATAGACATGCCCTTCCGATAAGAAGATTTTAAAAACAGGAGTACCAACAATAATGTGGCCATTTCCGCTACGCCCAACAAAACGCCTGAAATTGATGCTGTCCAAGCTGGAGCAGCATATTACTATGGAGAACTCGGTTCTCTCTGAAGCCCTGGTTTCTTATAAACAACTTGATCAGGTTGCCTACCGCATGGGGTTGCTAAGCAGGGATGAATCATTCGCTCTGAGAATAGCCTGGTGGCCAATGATTTCAATTCTTGGGACATTTTCATCGGGCAAGTCTACATTTATTAATGATTACCTGGACCAGGACCTACAATCTACCGGAAACCAGGCTGTTGATGATAAATTTACAGTAATCTGTTATGGCGGGGAGGGCGAACCGCGCATGTTGCCGGGCATGGCGTTAAACGGAGATGCGAGATTTCCTTTCTATCAGATTAGTCGTGAGATAGAGAAGGTTGCTGAAGGAGAGGGGCGCAGAATCGACTCATTCCTGCAACTTAAAACCAGTAATGCCGATCACATAAAGCGCAAAATTATCATTGATTCACCGGGTTTTGATGCCGATGCCCAGCGTACCTCTATATTACGAATATCATCACATATTATAGACTTGTCAGATTTAGTGTTATTATTTTTTGATGCACGCCACCCGGAGCCGGGTGCGATGCAGGATACGCTAAATCATCTTGTCGAAGCGACAGTCGATAGACAGGATGCCAATAAGTTTTTATATATCCTGAATCAGATTGATACCGCCGCCAGGGAGGACAACCCTGAAGACGTAGTGGGTGCCTGGCAACGTGCCCTGGCACAAAAAGGACTGACCGCTGGCCGCTTCTTCACCATCTATAATGAAAAAGCGTCAGTACAGATTGAAGATGAGACACGCAAGGCTCGCTTTCAGTCGAAACGCGATGCCGATATGGCTGACATCACAGCACGTATGGCAGAAGTTGAAGTTGAGCGTTCATACCGTATCGTTGGCGGCATAGAAAAACTTGCCAAATATATCGAAGAATCAATTGTTCCTGAGCTAAATGGATATATTGCACGCTGGCGCACTCGAGTGCTTTGGGGTGATGCAGTCTTTGCAGCGTTGCTTGCAGTGGGTCTTGGTGCGATCCTCGCAGGTGCTTGAATCGGATATAAAGAAATAGCTGACTGGGCATCGGAAAATATCCTGCTGGCGGCACTTTCTGCCGTATCTGTTTTTGCCATTTTTCTACTGTTTCACTTCTGGTGGCGCAGAAAGCTTGCCAGGAAAATCGAGAAAAGAATCCCTGCTCAGAAAGGGCCTGGTGACCCAAACTTGCTTCTTGCCTTTCGTAGCAGCACAAAGTTTAACCGCAGTGTCTTTCAGCCAAACCCGATCGGCTGGGGCAAACACGCTGTGAAAAAACTGGAGTCAATTATTCAGTCTGCAAACCAGCAGACCGAACGGCTGAATGATCGCTATACAGACCCTTCTGGTAAGCGATCAGAGATTGCTGAACTGGATAGTCAGAATGATGACCGGTGAGTGGAAAGTATAGAAAGCTGATAAGCTGCTCCTATGCAGACTATAGATGATGCTCTGGTAGTAGAGACAGGTAGAGAGCCTGTTGCCAGTGTCATCTGGGCGCACGGCCTGGGGGCAGATAAACATGATTTTAAGTCCATCATCCCTATGTTGGGCCTGCCGGATTTCCTGCCATTAAGATTTGTTTTCCCTAATGCTCCAGTTAGACCGATTACGGTCAATGGGGGAATGGAAATGCGCGGCTGGTATGACATCCGCAGCATGGCTATCAATGAAAAGGAAGATGCAGAAGGGGTAAAAGAGTCGGCCAGGATCCTCACCGGCCTGATTGAAGAACAGATCAGCCTCGGCATACCGTCATCACATATTGTCCTGGCTGGATTTTCACAGGGAGGGGCAATCGCGCTGTATCAGGGACTGCGCTACTCTCAACAACTTGCAGGAATAATTGTCCTGTCCGGTTATCTGCCATTGCATAACACTCTTGATGAGATTGCCTCAGAATTCGCTAGCAGTACACCGGTTTTTATGGGCCATGGAAACCAGGATCCCATTGTGCCTGTGGAGCTTGGTCTGTTTACCCGTGATTTGTTGACTGAAAGAAAAATGGATGTGCAGTGGGCAGTTTATCCTATGGGGCATTCGGTTTCAGCTGAGGAGATTGCTGATCTTGGACACTGGATTAAAGAATTAAAGCTGCATTCGTAAATACCGATCAATATAGTTATAATCTTTATTATAAAACCGTATAAAAATAAACCAGAATTCACAATTTTCGAACATTCTTCCTGAGTCCTATAAGAAGCTTAGTTAAAGATTATTATATCTGTGCAAAGAACTATATAGTGACGATGTAGTTATCAGAGTAATAGTAGCATTTGCAGAAAATCACGAAGTAAGGGGTAATGCTATTCTCTGGTTAACTATGAATTTTGGGATGCTGCCTATAGAAATGGCAGAACCAGATGGGGAAATTAGTTTCCAGGGACTAGACTTTTTCTCAGGACTAACACTGATTATACAATCTGTTTCTCTGAGTCTGGTAGAGCCAACAAGTAGTCATTTGGCAAGTATGGAAATTAATATTATCAATTTAGACTCAATGAATACCCTTAGAACCCATCTCCCGGTTATTAACAAACTACCTGTTCTGGTAAAACACCAACAGATAAGCTGATTCAGAAAATAAAAGACCTGGGCCAGTATATTGCTGATAATGAAATAAATTAAATTAAATTAAATGGATCTATTATCTATTTTACAGGGTTTAGTATTCCTAATGGATCTGCACAAAGTAGTAATTTAGCCTCTTCGCATCTAATTCCTTGGTATCTTTCAATTAGTAGTAAAGAGGGTATAGAGCGGATTTACAGGCAACCAGAACTCAGTGATTTTCTTAATGATTTTCCTGACAATAATCCGCATATGATTGATCTGGAATCCATCATTTCAGATATGGAAATGATGGATGACATTGATCTAAAAGCTTATTCTGAAAAGTAGCTATTATTTTAAATTGCTGCTTAAACTGGACAAACTTATAGTAGTTAAAGATTAATGCTTACTTAAATGAGGAGCTAATTGGTGGAGCTATCATTTTCTAAAGAATGCTAGTCAGATAATGAATTTTTAAAAAACAATAAATCTTAGAGGCTTAATGGCAATACAAAATTTCTGTAATCAGGCTGTAAAAAATTATTAAGTATCCAGTTCAATAGGATCTGCTTGCTGCATGTGCTTAATCACGACGTCGATCTCAACTTGAGTTGGGTTTTCAACACTGTATTTACTAAGTGTTTCAACTAGTTCTTTTTGTTCAAGAATATATCTTTCCCCGGTGCTTAGCTGAACATAAGCGGCCCACGGTACGAATTTATTGACGACATAGTCTTGATTTTCTTCCGGAGAAATATCAATGTTTAATCCTGATATATAAAGTAGGTTACGACCTTCATAGGAAGGCTCTTGTGAAATACTTCTAAAGCCACGATCAAACTCAGCTTGTGTGTTTGCCTGTGCAGCCGTAAGCATCGGGTTTGATGAAGTAACTATCCATGGCATCGCACGCAGCACATTCTGTTCGATCTGATGCAGACCTTCGTAATCGGTTTGTAGCTCTTTCTTATAAGTAAAATACTCGGGTAATAAAGCATCTCCTATTGGCTGTGGACCACTGTTTTTTTCGAAAAACCAGCTCATATGTTTATACAGAGATTTTGTACCCATAAATGTTCTGGAAGTACCCTGGATAGAGATGGGAATATATTCACCCTCACTTAATTCTTCCTCCTTGTGTAGTTCGATCATTATTTCAAGCGATAGTATTAAATTTAAATCACGACTTAAAGACAGGTACTGATTATCAATGGTAATGAAACAATGATCAGACCGCATATCAATTAGAATATGATTTTTTGCAAACTCATATTCTTTTAAATACCAATTAATCACCCCAAAAATCTTACCGCAATTACTTGAAAATCCGGAATCTCCACTATGTATACGACGATATTTACCATAGGTTTTGGTTGATTTGTCATAACCCACATGACTGGCGTGTAAAATTACAAGATCTTTACCATGATGTGAATGTGAGCGATGTCTATCACAGGACATAATGCCACCCACCTGGCCATGATTAAATGGGAATGCACCAAAATGTTTGGCTAGTAATATAATAGGATAACCTTGACTTTCATCCGAGCAATAGGCGCGAGAAGGCATTATTTTTCCCTTTTCGAAGCCTAGATCTAAAACCCAATTGAAGAGTCGGGGAACGAAATTACTGTATCTTAACCAGTAATTATCCATCCGGAAATGACCGATTCTGGCTTGAACGTTATCACGTACGTTATACATAATTAGTTTTTATATCCATGACTTAGTAAAAAAATGGCACTTATGAGTTTCTAACTTAGAATGCAGCTTCGTACCAAAAACAGTATGATTCTAGCCGGGTTTTCAATTCAAGCACATTCTCGGCTCTCAACAAACTCCTCTATTGGCTACTAACTATCCAGATTCTCTATAATTATCGTCGTTAACAATCGAAGAATTTTAATAACTACCCAGCTTATTTTTCTATGGCTTTTAGTTCTCTGTCCGATTTTGCACGAAAGGATTTTGTACCTTCATTGAGTAAAAATTCTAGGAATTTATTTGCCGCCCGAGAATGTCGTTTTTGTTTGTGATGAACGGCATACCATTTCCTTTTAATAGGAAAATGTTGAACATCCAGGACTGTTAACAAGTTCGCTTCAAGTTCAAGTTGTAAGTTTTGCAGAGACAATACGGAAACTCCCAGGCCTGCCATTACAGCTTGTTTAATAGCTTCAGCACTTCCTAATTCCATGTAGGTGTTTGCTTTTAAGCCGCTTTCATCAAACAGGCGCGTTCTGAATGCCCTGGTTCCCGATCCCTGTTCCCTGGAGAGGAAACGTTCATTGGCTATGGCAGTAAGGGGGATATTCTTTTCGTTAGATAATGGGTGGCCAACAGGTGCAACAACGACCAGAGGGTTGTCTAGAAAATAGTGAGATTCAAGCTCAATATTTAGAGGATGTTTTCCCATGATAAAGATGTCATCGAGGTTTTCTTCCAGTCGATGAGTGACTTTTAACTGATTGGTGATCGTTAGTGAAGGCTGAACATCGGGATAAATTTTCAAGAAACGACCCAATAAATGAGGCATGAAATATTTAGAGGTTGTAATGCCAGAAATTCTTAAAGGGCCTTTAATCTTCTGCTCCATGTCCTCTATGTCTTCATTGAGTAGTTCAAGTCTGCTCAATACATCGTCTGTGGCGGCAAATAGTTCTCTTCCTGCATCTGTCAGGTAAATCTTTTTACCAATTTTTTCAATCAATGGAATCCCGACACTTTCAGCAAGGCGTTTAATTTGAATTGAAACCCCGGATTGAGAAAGATGCAATTCATTTGCAGCGGCAGTAAATGATAAATGAGTTGCCAGGCTGTGAAACAAGCGCATTTGATGGATAGTTATATGCTTTAAGTTCATGTGTTTAGGTCTTTTATGTAATGTTAGAGTTTGCTAACTTTTACTATTGTTAATGGTAACCATGATATCTATTAACTTTTAGTTTTCCAACATATTTCCTATTATCACATCCAGTCGAAAATGAGCCTCATCGAGACAAGTCTACCCAACTGAAAAAAAGGAAGGTGAAACTAATGGCAAAACAATACAACGCTGGTGTTCAAGATTACCGGCAAACATACTGGCAGCCAGATTATGTTCCATTGGATACAGATCTGCTAGCCTGTTTTAAAATCACTCCACAAGCGGGTATTGACCGTGAAGAAGCAGCAGCAGCGGTAGCAGCTGAATCATCGACCGGTACATGGACAACGGTATGGACTGATTTATTGACTGATATGGACTACTACCGAGGGCGTTGTTACAGGATCGAAGACGTGCCTGGTGACGACACGTGCTACTACGCCTTTATCGCTTATCCAATCGATCTTTTTGAGGAAGGATCAGTTGTAAACGTTTTCACCTCATTGGTGGGTAACGTGTTTGGTTTTAAGGCGGTTCGTGCGCTTCGTCTTGAAGACGTTCGATTCCCAATTGCTTACGTGAAAACCTGTAATGGACCTCCGCATGGTATCCAGGTAGAGCGTGACCACATGAATAAATATGGCCGTCCAATGCTGGGTTGTACTATCAAGCCTAAATTGGGTCTATCTGCAAAGAACTATGGCCGTGCGGTATATGAAGTATTGCGTGGTGGTCTGGATTTCTCAAAGGATGACGAGAACATTAATTCACAACCCTTCATGCGTTGGAGAGACCGTTTCTTGTTTGTTCAGGATGCGATTGAGACAGCTGAAGCACAAACTGGCGAGAGAAAAGGTCACTATCTTAACGTTACTGCACCGTCTCCAGAAGAAATGTATGAGCGTGCGGAGTTTGCAAAAGAGATTGGTTCTCCCATTATCATGCATGACTTCCTTACAGGTGGTTTAACAGCGAATACAGGTCTTGCTCGCTGGTGTCGTAAAAATGGCATGTTGCTACACATTCACCGTGCGATGCACGCTGTACTTGACCGCAACCCGCATCACGGCATCCATTTCCGTGTATTGACTAAGGCACTTCGTCTATCAGGTGGTGATCACCTTCATACAGGTACCGTTGTAGGTAAGCTGGAAGGTGACCGTGAGTCAACGTTAGGCTGGATCGATTTGTTACGCGAATCTTATGTCCCAGAAGATCGTTCACGCGGTATATTCTTCGACCAGGATTGGGGTTCTATGCCGGGCGTATTCGCAGTTGCATCTGGTGGTATCCATGTATGGCATATGCCTGCGTTGGTTAACATATTTGGTGATGATTCTGTACTTCAGTTTGGTGGTGGTACCCTGGGTCACCCATGGGGTAATGCTGCAGGCGCAGCTGCAAACCGTGTTGCACTGGAAGCCTGTGTTGAAGCCCGAAATCGTGGTGTTGAGCTTGAGCAAAATGGTAAAGAAATCCTTACTAAAGCTGCCCAATCCAGCCCTGAACTAAAAATCGCCATGGAAACATGGAAAGAAATCAAGTTTGAGTTCGATACAGTCGACAAACTTGACGTTCAAAACCGATAATTTAAGGAGTTTCAATTATGGCAGCAGTAGAAGATTACAAGCAGTCGGACCGGTATGAAACATTTTCATACCTGCCGCAACTGAGTGCAGACGAAATGCGCGCTCAAATTCAATACATTGTCACCCAGGGCTGGAACCCTGCGGTAGAGCATGTTGAGGCTAAAGGGGCTTTCAGGAACTACTGGTATATGTGGAAGCTTCCCTTTTTCGGCGAGCAAAATGTGGATACGATTTTGGCTGAAGTTGAGGCCTGTCACCGGGAGTACCCGGATCACCACATCCGTCTGATCGGTTATGACAACTATACCCAGAGTCAAGGAACTGCCTTCGTAGTTTACAGAGGGTAAATTTAGTCACCCAAGTGAGGAATTGCTATGCCTGCACAATCAACAAGTGCTGACAAAAAGCATCAGGCGCAACAGGCCAGACGCCAGGCCGCGTTTGCTAGTGCCAATAATCGTCGTGGGCGACAAAAGCCATCAGGTGTTGCTGTTCCAGCCCAAAGCAGTGTGGCGGAGGCCAGCAGGGCGCCTGTTCTTGAGTCTCATGAGGATACTGTTT